>DATGCX010000095.1:0-15799 GCA_035311445.1 Xanthobacteraceae bacterium
GCGCGCCTCCTTGTGCTCAAGTTTGTCATCATGCGCGATCCCGCCGCTCGAATGTACAAGGACACCGCGCTCACACCGGTCGGTGACGACGAGGAGATGACGCTCAATCTGCTCACCAACACGACCGGCGCGCCTGCCGCAGTCATGCATTTGAAGAAGATCGCCCGGCTGACGGCGGTCCCTCGGGTTGTTTGAAAAACGCGGGCGTGAACCGACCTTAATGCCTTTGGGCTTGGACAAGGTACGCGAAGATCGATTCTTCGCCCAATGCCTTGCACGCCTCAAGCCGATGCAGACCGTGCACGAGGACAAAGCGCTCGCCGTCGCGGCGGACGAGGATCGGGGTCGTTTGGCCGACCTCGAGCATGCTTTCCGCAATTTCCCGTACAGTGTCAGGCTTGAGCGTGGCACGGCGCTTTACCGGCACGTAGATGCTCGCGATCGGCAATTTTTCGCGCTTCAGCATGGTCCTAGCCCACGTTGAACGAAATCGCTACGCCAAACATCATATCGGGCATTCGCGCCAATCGCCATCGACCTTCGCGCTTTTACCTCAGGCGGCCACGCCGCGCATCATATGCGGAACCTCCGCGTCACCGTCCCGACCTGCACCCAACCTCAAAGGTGTTAACAAGTCTTGCGCCCAATCCCATACCTAACCGAGCGTTAACGACAGCGCGCTACGCCCGCACCCGGTCGGCGAGCAATTCATAGAGCCGGGCAGCAATCACGGCGAGGAGCGAGGCGATGATGACGCCGGCCGCGCCTTGTATCAGCACCACGACGAACGCCAGCAAGCCGAAGCTGTGCGAAAATGCCGACAGAATGGCCGCGATCAATCCCACCGGCAAACTCGCGGCGAGGCAGATCAGGAATATTCGTCCGGTATATCCCGCGGTATCCGCAATCGCGTTCTGCCAGGTCACACGGCCGGAATCGACGGCAACCGCTGGCAAAACCACAATGAGCCGCACCGTCACGCTCACAGCAGCTATTGTGAGACCCAAGGCCAGCAGGCCTTGCATGAATCCAGGCAACGGCAAGATGCCGAACAGCATCGCCGGAGCGGCGCTGAGCAGTGCGAAAACAATCGTCCACCCGAAAAAACGCTGGAGCCGCGGATCGCCGATCTCAAGGTCATACCGGGTTGTCACCTTGCCGAGGAGAATGAAGCGGTGCACCGCGATCAGATAAGGGGCGGTGACGAATCCAAAGCCGATAGGCACAGCGAGGCGGACAAGCTGGCTGAACAACTCAGACTCAAGTCCCGAGAGGAAAAATCCGGTGGCGCTGACAGCAAGTGCGAGGACCAACGCCATGATCGCTAGCCCAGACAGATATTCGTAAACATCGCGCAGATCGAGATAAGCACGCTTTACCGCATCGAATACATCGATGTGATCCATGGTTTAGCTCCCCCATACTCTTTCCCCATAACCTGCTCCGCGTTCCGGAATTTTCATATGCGGCGTCATTCCGGGCTCGCCACGTTCGTGGGCGCCCGAAATGACTGCCCTGCGCACGTTGATCGATTCCATAAATTTGGTGTACTCGACGTCTACCTCGCCAGCTCCCGCATCGCCTTGTCGAGGCCCTCCAGAGTCAGCGGGTACATACGTCCCCCCATGAGCTGGTGCATTGCACGGATCGACTGTGTATATTCCCATTGGCTTTCAGGCACTGGATTGAGCCATACACAGGCCGGATACGTGCGGATGATACGCTCCATCCAGGTCTGGCCCGACTCCGGATTCACATGCTCTACCGAACCGCCCGGCATGACAATCTCGTAAAGGCTCATGGAGGCATCGCCAACAAAAATTACTTTGTAATCATGCGGATAGGTATGCAGCACGTCCCAGGTCGGCGTCGTCCGATCGAAGCGGCGGCGGTTCTCCTTCCATACACGCTCATAAAGACAATTATGGAAGTAGAAATGCTCCATATGCTTGAACTCCGCGCGCGCCGCCGAAAACAGTTCCTCCGTTAGCTTGATGTGCCAGTCCATCGAGCCGCCGACGTCAAAGAAGGTGAGCACCTTCACGGCGTTGTGGCGCTCGGGCCGCATGTGAAGGTCGAGATAGCCCTTGTGGGCCGTGTCGCGGATGGTCGTGTCGAGATCGAGTTCCTCGGGCGCCCCCGTGCGGGCGAACTTGCGTAGACGGCGCAGTGCGATTTTGATGTTGCGGGTGCCGAGTTCCACATCGCCATCGAGATCCTTGAACTCGCGCCTGTCCCACACCTTGACGGCGCGGAAATTGCGGTTCCGGTCCTGGCCGATGCGGATGCCTTCCGGATTATATCCGTAAGCCCCGAACGGCGAGGTGCCACCGGTGCCGATCCATTTGCTGCCGCCCTGATGGCGCCCCTTCTGTTCCCTGAGGCGCTCGCGCAGCGTTACGAGCAGCTTGTCGAGACCGCCGAGCGCTTCGATCTGCTTTTTCTCTTCTTCGGTGAGATATTTTTCGGTGAGCTTTTTGAGCCATTCGGCGGGAATTTGCGCTACCACGGTGTCGCTAATGAACTCGAGCCCCTTGAAAACACGACCGAAGGCGCGATCGAATTTGTCAAGATTGCGCTCGTCCTTCACCAGCGTCGCGCGGGCAAGATAGTAGAACGCGTCGACCCGGCGCGAGGCGAGATCCTGGTCCATCGCCTCCATGAGGGTGAGATATTCGCGCAGCGTTACCGGCACGCCAGCGGATTTGAGCGCGTGGAAGAAGGTGACGAACATCGCGGCCTCTTGATCGCACCGTGACTGTAGCCCGGATGGAGCGCAGCGCAATCCGGGGCGACATGCGCAGCTGGCACGGGCGAACCCGGATTACGGGCCGCAAGAGCGGTCCTCCATCCGGGCTACGGGCGCGATTGCGCTCAATTGTCCGGTGGACCCGATATATGAATTGGGCCGATGATAGGTAACAAATCTCGGTGCATTCCCGGAGGAACCCGGATGCGAGCCATCATTGGTGCGATTGCGTCGGCCGCACTTCTGACCGCTGTCGCGGTCATCACACCGGCAAGAAGCGCCGAGGACTATCCGACCCGGCCCGTACGGATCATGGTCGGGTTCATTCCGGCCTCGGCGGCTGACATTACGGCGCGAGTGCTCGGCAACGGGCTCGGCAAGCTTCTCGGCCAGCAATTCGTCGTCGAGAACAAGCCGGGCGCGGGCTCGAACCTGGCGGCGGAAGCATCCGCCCGCGCACCCAAGGACGGCTATAGCCTGTTTCTCGGCTCGTCGGCCAACCTCACCAATCAGGTGATTACTCCCAATCTCGGCTTCGACATGATGAAGGATTTTGCACCGATCGCGCTCGCGACGATCGCGCCCGTGATCCTGGTCGTGCATCCCTCGACCGGCGTCAAAAGCGTCGGCGAATTGATCGCGCTCGCCAAGGCGAAGCCCGGTGAGATCCTCTACGCCTCGACCGGCGTCGGCACGGCGCCGCATCTGGCGGCTGAATTGTTCGATGCCCGTGCCGGCGTGAAAATGGTGCACGTGCCCTACCAGGGCAGCCCGCAAGCCGTGACTGATCTGATCGCCGGCCGCACCGCCGTGATGTTTTCTCCAGCCTCTGCGGTCATCGCGCAGGTCGAGGCAGGCAAATTGATTGCCCTCGCCTCGGCAGCCAATAAGCGTCCGAGCGTTGCTCTCAATCTTCCGACCATGGCGGAAGCCGGCATGGCGGATTTCGACACCAGCATCTGGTTCGGCCTGATGGCGCCGGCCGGCACGCCTCAAGAGATTATCGACAAGCTTACCCGCGCAGTGCCCGAAGCCATCAGATCGAGCGAAGCGCAGACAGCCCTCAAGAGCCAGGGCTTCGACGCGCTCACCGGCGGTCCCGAAGAGTTCGCCCGCTTTATGGTCGCCGAGACCGCCAAATGGACCGAAGCCGCCAAGGCGGCCGGACTGAAAAAGTGATATATCCCTACCGTCTTCGGGGAGGGTGCAAACGGACGCATCTTTGGCGAAGCGAGGACGGCTGGGGCCGCCGACGTTCGCGCTGCTACCAAAGACCCCACCCTCCCCTCCCCGAAGACGGGGAGGGATAAGGCAGTAGGACCTGCAATGATCAGCCAGACCGCGCCTGAAGGCGAGCCGCATTTCGTGCTGACCATGGCGGACCACACCGACATGTGCGGTCAAATGGCGCGGGCGTTCGGCAATGAACGATTTGAGCCATCGGCGCCGTTCGACGAGGTCGTCTACATTGTGGAAAATCACGATCGTGGCTGGGATGGGTATGATTCCAATCCGGGCATCGACCCGATCACCCGCGTGCCCTATATCATGGCGCGCACCCCAATACCCGACGCAGTGAAAACCAACCGGGGCTCGCCGGATTTCAACGAGGTGCATCATCCGTATTGCGGCCTGTTGTCCAGCATGCACAGCTGGGGCCTCTACAACGGCCGCTTCGGCTTTTCCAAGTTCGTACCCCGCACCCAGACCACGACCTCGATCAGCGTTCCGGATGCCCATCGTCCTCTGATCGATGCCATGCTGGCCTATGAGGAGGCGCGCCAGGTGCGCCTCAAGACAGCACTTGCCGCTGATCCGGCGACCCGCGACTGGGTCGAGGAGCAGCACCTGTTCCAGAACTACAAGCAGCTGCAGTTCTTCGACACCATGTCGCTCTATTTCCATCTTCGCCATGCTGGTGAGCGCGGGACCGAGACCTATGTTCACGTGCCCCTGAACAGCCGAGCCGACACCATCATCACGCTGCAGAAAGTCGACGAGAGGGTCTATAGCCTCGATCCATTCCCGTTCGCGGGCGACCGACTGACGATCGTCTGCCGGGGCCGGTACGTCATGCCATTCCCGGACGACTTCCCGCCCGACCGCGTCGGCGCGGCCCTGCGCGAATTGCCGGAGGACCGGCAAACCTATCAGCTCGTGCCGGCATGATCGCGCAAAGACAGAATTTGATCACGCTGCACATTGCGTTGTCGAAATGTGATATGAAGCCGACCGATGTGAAGCTTTCGCGCTGCTGCCCTGATGTTGCCGTGCAAGTGGCAGACAAGCGTTGCGCCGGTTCTTATGGGAATTCCAACTTTGACGGTGCTCTGGATGTCTGCCCGGTTTCGTTTCGCTGTTGCGACTGCGGCACTTGTGTTTGCCGCCTGTGCAAATTCATCACCGTGGGCACAGCCGATCGCGCCTACTCCCGTCAGACCCCAGGCCGGTCCGGCGATCGAGGCCGCTCCCATCGATCCCCAAGGTGCGGTCGAGCCTGCGACCGGCGTCGCTATCACCTGGACGGTTGCTAACCGGTTCCGCTTGTTCCGGGACGATCGCGATTTCCGCCGCCATGCGGAGGCAGCACAGGGACGCACCGTGCTGGAGACCGAGCAGGCACTCGCTGCGGCGACCGATGGCGGCGGCTGGGCGCGAAACGTCATGGGGCGGCTCTGTGTCGACAGCATCGGCCAGATTGCGGATCAATGCGTGCGAGACGGTGTACGAGAAAACTATCTCAATCCCATCGACCACCGTCTCGAGATCCAACTCACTGGGCTAGTTCCGGCCGGCGCGACCTGTACCTGGAGCTTTGCCCGCGAGGGTGACACTCCCGCGACGGCGACCGCGCAATGTGGCGCGCGGATTGCGACGCGCGTACTCTACGGCAAACCGACCAGGGTGAGCGTCGACTTTGCGGTGCCCGGTGAGGCGGCGCGCCGCGCCACCACCGAGATTGCAGTGCGCGATCTCCTCATCGCCGGCCTCGGCGACTCCGTCGGGTCGGGCGACGGCAATCCGGACCGCCCGGTCGCGCTCTCCGATGAGGGATTTTGCTTTCGCCGGTTCGGGCCGGCCGCCAATGCCGCGTATTACCGCCCCGGACGCGACCGCTTTTCCGGCGACAAGACCTGCGACGGCGACCTCAACGCTGAAAGCGGCCGGTCCGAATGGGCGCGATTATCGGCGCGCTGGATGAATGCTGCGTGTCACCGCTCGCTCTATGGCTATCAATTGCGCGCGGCGCTCGCGCTTGCCATCGAGAACCCGCACCTTGCCGTGACCTTCCTTCCGCTCGCCTGCACCGGCGCCACCATCAACGACGGTCTTTTCAATGGCCAGCGTGCCCGCGAGCTCGATTGCGATGCAGCCGGCACCCCATGCCCGACCACGACGCCGGCGCAGCTCACGCAGCTTCGCGCCATTGTGGCCCGCGCCCAACGAAACCAGCCGGCGCGCGCGCTCGATCTCGTGTTCCTCACGATCGGGGCCAACGACATCAACTTCTCCGGGCTCATCGCCGACATCATCATCGAGGGGAGGGGTGAGCGGACGCTGTTTTCCCGCGCCGGCATTATCTCCTCGCTCGAAGATGCGCAGGCAAGGCTCGACCGAACGCTGCCCGCCGATTTCGCAAGGCTGCGCGCCGCGCTCAAACCCTTCGTCAACAGCGCCCTCGAACGCGTGGTGTTCGTGTCGTACGGCAACCCAGCTCTAAGCCCCGATGGCGGGCCTTGCCCGGGCGGCCGCGACGGCTTCGATATCCATCCCGCTTTCGGTGTCGATGGTGAGCGGTTGCGCCGCGCGTCGGCGTTCGTGCAGGGCAGGTTTCTCCCGGCCCTGAAGGAGATCGTTACCTGCTCGGCCAGAGGCGCCTGCACGACTCCTTCGGACGCCATGACCTTTGTGGACAGTCACCAGGCGGCGTTTGCGGAGCATGGCTTCTGCGCTCGGGCCGAAACCGATCCGCCTTTTGATCGCGAATGCTTCTCCCCCGACGGCAACAGCTTCGACGACAGCCTCTTCGGCGGCGCGATCCAGCCTCTCGTTTGTGGTGCGGCGGCGAGCACATTCCCGGCCTATGCGCGACGCGCCCGCTGGATCAGAACGCCCAATGATGTCTACTTCGCTGCCATGACTTTCCCGGAAGGCGTTTCGGTAACGGTGCGGCCGAGCAATCTCCATGACGCCACGTGGGGCGTCCTGTCTGCTGTTTATGGTGGCGCTATCCACCCGACTGCGGAAGGTCACGCCGCGATGGCGGATGCGGCCCTTGCGGGGGCGCGGAACGTGCTGCAACTGGCCGGGACCAACGAACCGATCATTGCAGCGCCGCTGCCACCGTTGCCCGCGGAAGCGAAGTGACCGCAGATACCAATGGCCGCCACAGCGGCGAGATGTCGAAAAGGGAAAACGCCATGAAGAATCTTTCGCACACGCTTGCATTCATCGCCGTTTCACTTCTGGGCTATGCTATGGCGCCGCCTGCATCAGCCGAAGATTACGACCGCGTGCTGCGGCTCGACCATTATGTCGGGGTTCAATCCACTGTGCCGGCGATCACCGGGCAACGGACGCCGATCTATGTGCGGGAGGCCGTGAAACCTGCGAGCGCCTTGCGGGACAGGAGCATTGCGAACCGCGTGGTACTGTTCATCCACGGCGCCGGCACGCCCGCTGAAGTCGCGTTCGATGTGCCGTATGAGGATTACAGCTGGATGGAATATCTGGCTCAGGCGGGGTTCGACACGTTTGCCATGGACACCACCGGCTATGGGCGCTCCACCCGGCCGGCTGCCATGAACGACCCGTGCAACCTGTCAGCGGCGCAGCAAGTTGTGCTGGCGCCGGACGGGCGCACCGAGGCGTGCCCGCCCTCCTACGGCCAGAATATGACAACGATCGCTTCCGATTGGAACGACATCGGGGCCGTGGTGGACCATCTGCGCGCGCTCCGCGGCGCATCGCAGGTCAGCATGGTGTCGTGGTCGCTGGGCGGCCCGCGCGCCGCCGGTTATGCGGCACAGAATCCCGATAAGGTGAGCAAGCTCGTGCTCCTGGCGCCAGCGTACAGCCGCGATGCGTCTGCCACGCCACCGACCCAGGTACCGGCGCCTGGCGCCGCTATGAACACACAGTCGCGCGACGAATTGACCGCGCTGTGGAACCGGCAGGTCGGATGTCCGGAGCAGTACGAGCAGGACGTTTTCAAGGCCGTGTGGCAGGCAATGCTGGATTCCGACCCGGTGGGAGCAACCTGGGGGCCGGGCGTACGGCGTGCGCCGAACGTGACAAACTGGGGCTGGACCACCGCGATAGTGGCGGCGACCAAAATCCCGACCCTGATGGTCACCGGCGCGCATGATGGGCAGGTGCAGCCCAGTCGGGTGCACGACCTCTATGCGGATCTCGGCGCCAAATCCAAGGTCCTGATCGACCTCGCCTGTTCGTCCCATAACGCCATGTGGGAGAAAAACCACCGGCTGCTGTTCCAGGCTTCTTTGGACTGGCTCACCAAGGGAAGCGTGAACGGCGTAGACCAGGGTAAAGTCCGCCTCGGGTACTGAGAGATCGAGGAGGAGAAACCGATGAAACGGCTCTTCTGCACAGCGATAATCTCAGGCGTCATGGTGCTGGCCGCTGCCTCGACTGTTGCTATTGCGCAATCGCCGGCGCCTGCCCCAACTACCGCCAAAGCCACGTTTGCGGGCGGCTGTTTCTGGTGCGTGGAGTCCGATTTCGACAAGGTGCCGGGCGTGATCAGCACCACCTCCGGATACGCCGGAGGCACGACGGTCAATCCGACCTACGAGGAAGTCGGCTCCGGCCGCACCGGACATGCGGAGTCGGTCGAGGTCGTATACGACCCCACAAAAGTGACTTACGTGCAGCTTCTCGATACGTTTTGGCACAATATCGATCCGCTCGTCAAAGATCGCCAGTTCTGCGACGTCGGCAACGAGTATCGCACCGCGATTTTCGTCCATGATGCGGAGCAGCGGCGTCTTGCGGAGGAGTCCAAGAAGCGCGTCGAAGCCCAACTCAAGGCGCGGGTTTATACGGAGATCGTTGACGCTGGGCCGTTCTACCGCGCCGAGGAATATCACCAGGATTACTATTTGAAAAATCCGGTGCGCTACAAATTCTACCGTTGGAATTGCGGACGCGATCAACGTCTCGAACAGATTTGGGGCAAGAAGTCGAGCTAGAGCGGATTTCGAGTAAAGTCGCTCGGTCGCGTGGAAGCGCACGACATTACTTTTCTCTCCCCCGCAAGCGAGGAGAGGGAACGCAGCCGATGCTCGCCAGGATGAATCTGGCAACTATACTGGTGCCCGAACGCATAGCGAATACAATCAAGCTCAAGCGGACTTGCGGCTCGTTTCGCCATCGTCCAGCCGATTCTTGCCTCGCATCGCGTTGTCGATCAACTCCGCCTCATACGCAATGAGATTTTTGGCGTGCTTCAGCGCCTTATACAATTCGCCCGACAAGATGTGATTGTTGATACTCTCAATGAACGGCCACGTGGTGGGGGCCGCACGCAAAATGTCGCGAACCAGCTCGAAATAGATCTGGTGGTGGGCGGTTGGATCACGCGACGTATACATGAGTTGCACGGCAAGATAGATCCGCTTCGCAGGGCTGCTCGCGGTCTTGGCGGTGAGGATATCCTTCTTGCGCAGGATCGGTACCTGGCCGTCGATCACCAGGCGCGTACGGTGGTCGGCATTGGTCACGACGCATTCGCCGATGATGATGCTTTCGCCGGGCTTTAGCTCCACCTTCAAGGACATGATGCTTCCTCGCGATCGGAAATACCAGATCGTTGGGGATATTGGTTAATACTCGGTTAATAGATGCGGCTCATCAGCATTACCTTCCACGGCACGACCCGCGGCTTCTATGCGCTGCGTTATTTCAGCGAAGGCGCCGAGGCGAGGCCATCCGGACATCGGCGCAGCGGGTCAGTCAAGCGTCCGCATGGTGTCGTTGAACAGTTCGTCGACGGTAACACGGTGCGGAAGCAGCCCCTGCTTGACGGCGAAGTCAATGATGATCTCAAGCGAGCGACGGTTCGCTTCGATGCCGAAGCGCAACGGATCGAGCTGGGGCACGCCGGTATCGGCGAATGACGCCTCCTTGGCCGCTCGGAACAGGCGATAGACTTGGTGCACCACATCAGGCCGGGTCTGGGCAAGGTGCTCGCGGATCACCAGCATATGGTTGATCGGCACGCCACCATGGCTAAGCGACCACTTGTGATTGGCGGTATCGGCATCCGGGATGAGCAGCTTGAGACGCGAATCCGGAAGTTTGTCACCCACAATTGCAGCATCGATTTCACCGTCAAGCAACATCTGCACAAGTTGCTTGCCCTGCGGCGCCCGTCGCACGTTCGGCGGGTCCTTGTATTCGGCGACATGGCCGTCCTCGAACGTCACCCACTCGATGCTGCCGAAATCGACCCCGTAGTCCTCCGCCAGGATTCCTCGCACCCATACTCCGGTCGTCTGCGTATAGGCACGAACGCCGAGCGTCTTGCCATTTAAATGACCCGGTTCCAGACGGCCGTGCTCCGGATTGTAGGCGATGGTGTGCAACTGGCCGCGGCCAACCACCGTCGCCGGAATCAGCGCATAAGGCTTACCGTAATGCTTTGCCTGCAGAAATGTGACGATCGCAACCTCGGCGAGGTCGAACTTCGCCTCGCGCACGAGTGGCTTGAAGGCGGTATTCGACACCTTCACGTCAGCAAAATCGAACTCCACCAGATCGGAGCGTATCCTGCCGTCCTTCAGCGCCATCGCGTTGGGATAGCTCCCCATCAGCGTAAAGAGCCTGACTTTGTCGGGCGTCGTCAGCATGGCGGACTCCTCCTGCTAGGCGGTTCGCATCATAACGCGAAATCCTCGAGCGAGATGTCCGAAATCGGCCTTGATCTCGTTCTTGAGACCGTCGAAGCGCTGAGCGACGAGGCATATATATCGAATCAGATTTGTCCGCTAGAGTCGCAGCGCACGCTCTCGCGTGGCGGATCGCTCACAATGCCCGGCTCGGGGCGAAAATCCAAAAGCAGGCAAAAATTCCATGCATCTACAGCAGCGCATCTTGGTGACCGGCGGCTCCGGATTTCTCGGGTCACACCTCTGCGAGCGCTTGCTGGCGGGGGGCGCGAACGTCATTTGCGTCGACAATTATTTCACCGGCTCGCGTACCAATATCGAGCATTTGCTCGCGCACAAGCACTTTGAAGTCGTTCGTCATGATGTGACGTTCCCGCTTTATATTGAAGTGGACGAGATCTATAATCTCGCCTGCCCGGCTTCTCCGATCCATTACCAACGCGACCCCGTGCAGACCACCAAGACGAGCGTGCACGGCGCCATCAACATGCTGGGCCTCGCGAAACGCGTAAAGGCTAAAATTCTTCAGGCCTCAACGTCGGAAGTATACGGCGATCCACATGTCCATCCGCAGCCGGAAGATTATTGGGGGCATGTAAATCCGATTGGTTCGCGCTCCTGTTATGACGAGGGAAAACGCTGCGCCGAAACCCTTTTTTTCGATTATTGGCGACAACATAAATTGCGCATCAAGGTGGCGCGCATTTTCAACACTTACGGGCCGCGCATGCACCCGAATGACGGCCGCGTGGTGTCGAACTTCATCGTTCAGGCGCTGCTTGGACAGGATATCACGATTTACGGCAACGGCTCGCAGACGCGTTCATTCTGTTACGTCAACGATCTGATCGATGGCCTTGTTCGATTAATGGCCACCGGGGATGCCGTGACGGGGCCCGTGAATATCGGCAACCCGACAGAATTCACAATCCTCGATCTCGCAACACGTATCATCGAGATGACCGGCTCACGTTCTCGTATTGTCCATCGCTCCTTGCCGGATGATGATCCGCGCCAACGGCAGCCCGACATTGCGCGGGCGCAGGAGCTGCTGTCGTGGACACCGCATACGCCGCTGAAAGAGGGCCTTGTTCACACCATTGCATACTTCGAAAAATTGCTGACCGCAAAGGGAATCAAGGAACTGTTGATGCGCGACATGACGTCATAGCGTGTACGCTTTGTATGCGATGCGCGTCGTCTGCAATGATATGGAGATGAAAGTCGATGATGCGGAAGGCATCGGGGCTCCGGGAACTGTAGCAACTGTAGGCCGGGTTGAGCGTAGCGAAATCCGGGAGCGGCATGCACCGCTGACAGCGGCGGTCCCGGATTTCGGTGCGCTCAATCCAGGCTACGATTCTACGACGCAGCCGTTGCGGCCACGCGCTTGTTGAGGCGGCTGTAGACCTTGCGGGCATTGCCCTCGAAGATCTTGTACTTGTCCTCAGCGGTCAGCCAGCTCACCTGATCGATGTAACGCTTGGTGTCGTCGTAATAGTGCCCGGTACGCGGATCGATGCCTTTCACGGCGCCGACCATTTCGGACGCGAACAGGATATTGTCGACCGGGATTACCTTGCTGAGCAGCTCGATGCCGGGGAGGTGATAGACGCAGGTATCGAAATAGACATTCTTTAGCAGATGCTCTTCCAGCGGCGGCCGTTTCATGTCCTGAGCGAGGCCGCGATAACGGCCCCAGTGATACGGCACCGCCCCGCCGCCGTGTGGGATGATGAATTTCAGCGTCGGGAAATCCTTGAACAGGTCCGATGTGATGAGCTGCATAAAGGCGGTGGTGTCGCCGTTGATGTAGTGCGCGCCAGTGGTGTGAAAGGCTGGATTGCACGAAGCCGAAACATGGATCATGGCCGGAACGTCGAGCTCGACCAGCTTTTCATAGAGCGGATACCAGAAACGGTCACTTACCGGCGGCGCATTCCAGTGGCCCCCCGACGGGTCGGGATTGAAATTGCAACCGACGAAGCCGAATTCGTTGACGCAGCGCTCCAGCTCGCCGATGCAGTTTTTCGGATTGACGCCGGGCGATTGTGGCAGCTGACAGACGCCGATGAAGTTGTTCGGATAAAGCTTCGTGAGGCGGTAGATCAGCTCGTTTGACACCTGTGACCATTCGAGGCTTACGCCCTCGTCGCCGATATGGTGCGACATGCCGGATGCGCGTGGCGAGAAGATCGTAACGCTGGTGCCGCGCTCGCGCTGGAACTTGAGCTGCGCGCCCTCGACGCTCGCGCGCAATTCGTCGTCGCTGATATTGATGGCGGATCGCGAGGGCTTCTGGGTCGGGTCCTTGATGGCGGCAATCTGGCTCTTGCGGAAATCGTGCAGTTTCTGCGGCTCGGTCGTGTAGTGGCCGTGACAGTCGATGATCATGGCGCCTCGCTGAGGGTCGGAGATGGTGCCGGCAGGCAGTCGTCGCGATGGTAGGGAGGGCGATGCGATTGTCAAACGGATTGGGACGCGGAAATGCGCGCGGTTTTCCTCTTCCTCCCGCAGCGTTTTCCTTCCCTCCCCCGCTTGCGGGGGAGGTCGGGGAGGGGGCTGTGCCGCGCGTCAGTGCCGTGGAATGCACCCCTCCCTAACCCTCCCCCGCAAGCGGGGGAGGGAATGTGGTGTTCCTCGCTCGCAACCGGGGAGCAGACAGTGCACCAAAATTCCGATTGCACGCTCCGCCGGTTGCTTCCTATGTTCGCCGCGCCAAAGAGGCTTTGCCTGCCGGGGAGAGACAGATGGCTGAGCTGCCGCGCCTGAACAACGTGATCCGCGCCTGGGAAGAGGGCAAGCCCGCCTTTACGTCCTTTGCCCAAGCAGAGGTCGAGACCGCTGTGGCCATGAGCACGTCGAAGTTCGACGCCGTGGTCTATGAAATGGAGCACAATTTCTGGGATGCCCGGGCGCTGCGCGACGCCATGCAGTACATGCTCAACCGTCGTCAGATAGTGCAGAGCGGCACGCTCGCGCCGGCCGTGACCCCGATGGTGCGGATCCCTCCGAACGGCGGGGAGTACAATCAATGGGTCGCCAAGCAGGCCCTCGATCTTGGTGTGTACGGCGTGGTCTGGCCGCACATTTCGACGGTCGATCAGGCTTACAACACGGTCGCGGCCTGCCGTTATCCACGACTGAAAACGGCGTCGCGCTATGAGCCCGCGGGCATCCGCGGCGACGGCCCGACCACCGCGGTACGGTATTGGGGGCTTACTCAACCGGAGTATTATGCCAAGGCCGACGTGTGGCCGCTCGACCCCAAGGGTGAAATCCTGGTCATGCTGATGATCGAGGACACCCAGGGTATTGCGAACCTCTCCGACATCTTGAAGAAAGTGCCCGGTATCGGCCTCATCCTGATCGGCGAGGGCGATCTTTCGCAGGAGCTGGGCTTCCCGCGCCAGTATGAACATCCGCAGGTGCTCGACGCCATGGCCCACATCGTCAAGACCTGCAATGAGAATAAGGTCGCGGTGGGTCATCCGCACGTGGACGCAAATAATGTGGAGCGCATTCTCAGTGAGGGCTACACCTTCCTGATGGCGGCGCCGGTGCGCAGCTTCGCGGCGCTGGACAAGGGGAGACAGCTGGCGGGCAGGAAGTAGCGCGAACCAGCTGCCCTGTATGACGCTTCTGCCCAATAACGATCGGGCAATCCTCGATATCCGCAAACTCGAGGATTATTGCCTTAATCCGGCGCACCCGCGCGGGCGACACAAGGGCGCAGGTATTTCGCCGGGCGCTCGGTATCGAGAGGGCCGATGCCGCGTGGTTGCGAAGCGTTATTCTCGATGCGGTGCAATATGCCGAGGCAATCGAACTTGCACGCGACTGTCTCGGGAGCCGGTGGCGCATCGATATTTTTGTTGCGCGACACGACAAGCGCGTTGTGGTAGGGACCGTGTGGATTGTGAGAACCGGAGAGAATGTCCCTCGGTTTGTGACTTGCTGGGTGCTGTAATGGCAGGAAATGAAGGCGCGATCGGCGCGGCTCCATCCCTCTTTGACGTAGTGGCGTTGCTGGCCGATTTGCCAAGCCATAGACTGGGCCGTGGCCAGGTCGGTACCGTTGTGGAACTCCTCGACAAGGAAACAGTGCTGGTGGAATTCAGTGACGAGCAAGGGCGCGCATACGCGATCATCCCCTGCCCCCGCTCGGAGCTTTTGGTTCTGCATTACGTGCCGCAAGCGGCGTGAGGCAACAGCATCTGCGGTGCTTGCATCGACTTCCGTGACGGTAAGCCCCATCGGCACTCTTGCCGGAATCGGGTGGATGCTGGCCGGGATCGCCCTGTTCTCGGTCAATGACGCCCTCGGCAAGTGGCTTCTGTTGGACTATTCGGTCGGCGAGCTTTTGCTGATCCGGAGTGCCGCGGCGCTCCTCCTGCTTGCACCATTCATTCGCAACAGCGGGGTAGCGGCGTTTACGACCGCGCCGCAGCCGATGCTGCAGATTGTGCGCATTGTGTTGTCGACGCTCGAGGTGGCGATGTTTTTCTGGGCGGTGTCCTATCTGCCGCTGGCCGATGCCGTGACGTTTTATCTCGCGGGTCCGATTTATGTAACCGCGATGTCGGTCATCCTGCTTGGCGAGATCGTGGGCTGGCGCCGCTGGAGCGCCGTGGCGGTCGGATTTGTCGGCGTCGTGCTGGCGTTGCGTCCCTCCGCTGCGAGCTTCACGCTGCCGGCGCTGATCGCCCTGGGCGGCAGCATTTTCTTTGCGGTTCTGATGGTCACCACGCGCATGCTCCGCAAGACGCCGGACATAGTTCTCATCTCCGGGCAGATCGTCGCCACGCTGCTGTTCGGTGCCGTATTCGCGCCGATGGGATGGGTTATGCCATCGCTCGGCGATTTCATGCTGTTGTCGCTGTTTGGCGTGGTTTCGATTGTTGCGCTCGCGTGCGTCAACCGCTCGCTGAAGCTGGCACCAGCCAGCGTCGTCGTGCCATATCAATATACAATGATCGTGTGGGCGATCATACTCGGCTATGTGGTGTTCGGCGACGTTCCCGATCTCTTCACTCTGGCGGGCGCGGCCATCATCATTGCTGCCGGCCTTTATATATTCTGGCGCGAGCAAGCGCAGGGCAGGCAGGCGGTGCCATCTCCACACCACTCTTAAGGGAGT
>DATGCX010000096.1:0-63541 GCA_035311445.1 Xanthobacteraceae bacterium
TTTGCCGGTTTATCACATGGTGCTGTTTGCAATCTCGCCGAAAGATTCGGCCTTTGCAGGCAATCTGTGGCCGGACCACCCGACACTAAACAATTTCGCCGTCGTGTTGCAGCAGAAGCACCACTACCTCAATTACTTCTGGAAGCAGATGGGGAATTCCCTGGTGATCGCGGTCGCGACCGGAGTGATCACGCTCCTCATCGCGACGTTCGCAGCATTTGCCATCGGCCGCCTCAAGGTCAGGGGCGGGCGGCTGGTCATGAATTTCGCGTTGTTCACCTATTTCATTCCTGCGGCCTTTCTTGCCGTGCCGATGTATCGCACCATGGGATTGTATGGACTGCTCAACAGCCAATGGGCGCTGATCCTCGCCATGGTGACGCTCGCCTCGCCCTATGCGATCTGGGTGCTGAAGCAAGCCTCGGACAAACTGCCTGAAGAGCTCGACGAAGCC
This sequence comes from Xanthobacteraceae bacterium, assembly GCA_035311445.1. Taxonomy (GTDB): domain Bacteria; phylum Pseudomonadota; class Alphaproteobacteria; order Rhizobiales; family Xanthobacteraceae; genus JAJPKK01. Next base: position 455 of record DATGCX010000096.1, read on the forward strand.
GCCTATATTGATGGCGCTTCTCCGCTGCAGTTGTTTCGTCTCGTATACCTTCCCCTGATGATGCCGTCGCTGGTCGCGGTCGGCACCTATGCGTTGCTGCTTGCGTGGAATGAATATCTCTACGCCTTCCTTCTGCTGTCGAAGGACACTGAGGTCACGCTCGCGGTCGGCCTCGGCAATTTCCTCGCTGCCGACGACTCGCCCTGGGAGCTGTTGATGGCGACCGGGCTGATCTACGCCCTGCCCCCGGCCGCGATCTACTACGCCTTCAAGCGCTATATGGTGGGCGGATTGACCGAAGGTGCGGTAAAGAGCTGAGAGGCCGGTAATGCAGTTGCTGCGGATCGGGACGATCGGCACCATCGCCTTGAGCAACAGCGCTGCCTTTTCGAAACCACTTGCGAATCAAGACAGGTTTGAGAACTATTGTAGGTTGACATTTGTTCCCGCCAACCACATGGAGGGATGCTGGTGAATAGCAACCTGAGTTCCACGCTATCCGACTTCTCGAAGGGCCGGCGGCCTTCCGAGTCATCGAACGAGCGGCCTTCTAAACCGACCAAATTGAACCTGGCCACACGCGCGCGGTCATTGCTCGACAAGCTCCTGTCGTGGTTCCGCAAACTGGTCCGGCTCGCATTTGTCCGCTACCTGATCGCGTTTGTCATCGGTATCACCGCCACTTTGGCCTGGCAGTCCTACGGCAGGGGGGCCAGAGAGGCGGTCGCTGGGTGGTCCCCACACCTTCGCTGGTTGGCACCACCGGCAGCGCCCGTTCAGGTTTCTGCCGATCACCGCAAAGCGACGGCGGCAGCTCTCGCCGAGATGCGACGAACCGTCGACAGGCTTGCCACCGAGATTACCAATATGCAGGCGATCGAGCAGGGCCCTTCGGACAGGACTTCACCACGTCCGCCATCGCGGCCAGGGTCCCGGCGCCTCTGAGCTGCGGCGGTCGCGAACGCCACCGCTGCGCCCGCTGTCTTTGCGGGCACGAGGAGCAGTGCGCCGTTACGGCGTTTCTGTCGCGTTTGGTTGAAGTCGTGCGGGTTCATGACCAAACCGCGCTCATCCGTCAGAAGTCTTGCTTGTCCGCTTTCGGGACATCCGCCTCGTCGTTGGTATAATATTGGGCGCGGTTTTCGGCGCAGACCTGTTCAGCCATCTGAACGGGTCCCGGCACGTAAGTCAGGGTCGCGGTCCAGGGCGTTGTGAAGACGCCGTCATCTTCGATCGTCAGATGCAGCTGCAGGAACCTGCCGCGATGCTGGCTGAAGATATCGCCTTGCATCAGCCAATTCTCTTTCACGTTGCGATCGACTGCGTCTTTCACGTCGTCATAATCGCGCAGCCGATAGCGTTCCACCACATGCAGTTTGTCGGTGTAAGGCGTGCCGAACAGATCTATCATCGCATATTTGCGATCGGTCTTGACGCCGACGGTATCGATCACAAGGGTGTCTCCCTCATAGTGGCCGACGGAATCCCCATACCATGACGGCGTCACCGGCGCGCGGTGAGGCTCGTTCAGGCGCACCCGGCGCACTTCATGATTTTCATTGTAGATCATCGTGATCTTGTCGGGCTGCTGAATCATTTGCATCTGGCTGTTCTTCAAAACGAACGGTCCGGGCCGCGGCCAGCACTGGTTTGAAGCGTTCGGATAGGTAATACCGGCGAGGGAAATTTCGCCGAATTTCTTCACCACCGCTGCGGCCCAGGGCTTCAAGATCGGATTTTTGTAATCCCCGACCAGTTGGTCGTAGTTGCTGATACCAACTTTGCTCGCAGGCAATGCCGCCGAACCTGCCAAACCGGCGGGCCGCTGCTCCGGCCAGCGCGACAAGTTCGTTATCGGGCCAGGGCCCGAGGCCGGCGGTTCGAACCAAGGAAGGGCCGGATGAGCCCATACGCGCGAAAGGTCAGGAACAACTGTGCCACCGTCCGCGGTGCTCTCGGCCGGCTTTGCCGCCGAAGTCGTTTGCGCCGCGGCGGGCATTGCCGCCAGCGTCGCCGCTGCTAACAATACAAGGAATTCCCGCTGGATATGCATCGTCGACTCCCATTACTCGGTTTCGCTCACGCTGATCCGGTTGGGGCGCTTTTGATATGTTATTCGACAGGCGGGGCGCGCGCCAGTCGCTCGCTTTAGCCAATCTGAAGTGATCGGATCGTTACGAAAACGATAACAATGGACTCGTGCCGACGGAGGGATGATGTAGGGCGATCCTTGTGGTCGCCCGATTGCCGGACGCGACGAATGGGGCGACCACAAGGATCGCCCCGACAGGGGGCGGAGTGGGAGGACGCCGCTTGTGCGGCCCTCCAACGTTATGACTTGGTCGATGCTCCAATCGCTTCGGATTGGCTCAAGCGATCGACTACCGTAGTTTCGATGAAACCTTCCGCGCACCAGCGCGGCACCGGCTGATGGCCGCACACTGGTCCGTCTCTGGGGGCGAAGTCGGAGGATTGGAAGTGGCTGGACGCATATTGCTGACAATGGCTTGTGGTCCCTATGACCGGATGGAAGCTCTGGCACAGGGGTTTGTGCAGCCGGAGGGGATAGACCTTCGCTACCTCGCAATACAGTCGCCCCCGGAAATCTTCGCCCGCATGATCAAGACGCAGTCCTTCGATATCGCCGAGATGTCCCTGGCGCATTATTCGATCATGCGCACGCGCGGGACATTTCCCTTCGTCGCAATGCCGGTCTTCCCGTCGCGCCTGTTTCGGCACGGATACATTTTCGTCAACAGAAATTCGAGTATCGTCGAGCCGCGTGACCTGGAAGGAAAGCGCGTCGGGGTCCAGGAATACCGGCAGACCGCCGGCGTCTGGATTCGCGGCATTCTGCAACATGAGTACGGGGTCGATTTGCACCGCATCACCTGGGTGGAGGGGGGCGTCAACGAACCACGTCCGCCGGACCATGAAATGGATCTGCGCCCCGTTGGTGAGCTGAAGCTGGAAATGATTGGCCCGGGCCGGGTGCTGAGCGAAATGCTCGAATCCGGCGAGATCGGGGCCTATTTCGGCGCCCGGCGTCCGGCCGCGTTCGATACGGGCCGCAACGTTGCTCGCCTCTTTCCGGATTACCGCGCGAGAGAGAAGGATTTCTATCGCCGCACCGGCTTCCACCCGATCATGCATACGCTGGTCATTCGCGAGGACCTTTACGAAGAGCACCCCTGGGTTGCCGAGAGCCTTTACAAGGCGTGCCGGGAGTCGAAAGCTTGGGCCCTGAAACAAATGCGTTTCTCAGGCGCCCAGCGCAGCATGCTTCCCTGGCTGTTCGACGAGATTGCCGAAATGGATGAACTCATGGGGCGCGATCCCTGGCCGTACGGACTGGAAACCAATCGGAAGATGCTTGAGGCCTTCCAGGGCTATCTGGTGGAACAACGCTTCCTGGAAGCAGCAAAGCCGATCGATGAGCTCTTCACGCCCATTGTCGATTGGAGGGAATGAGCATGGCAATGGCTACAGCATCGACGAGGGCCGCCGGCTTCACATGGCCCAATAATGACCTTTCACGCGCGCCCTACCGCGTCTACACCGATCCGGACCTTTATGCGCTGGAGCGGGAGCGCATCTTCCAGGGGCCGACATGGAATTTCCTCGCACTGGAATGCGAGCTCCCCAATCCGGGTGACTACAAGGCGACCTATGTGGGTGATGCCCCTGTGATCGTGGCGCGGGCCCGGGACGGATCGATCAGCGCCATGGTGAACCGCTGTGCGCACAAGGGTGCGCTCGTCTGCTACAAACGGCGCGGCAATGTGCGCGAATTCATCTGCGTCTATCACAATTGGACGTATGACCTCGCTGGCAATCTCACCGGCGTCGCATTCAAAAGAGGGGTCGCAGGCAAGGGTGGGCTTGCGGCCGATTTCCAGCCGGAGCGGCACGGACTCGAAAAGCTGCGCGTCGAGACCTGTCGCGGGTTGATTTTTGGCACATTCTCAGACGATACCCCGCCGTTTGTGGCCTACATCGGCGCCGAACTCGCGGCAAATATCGACCGCGTATTTCCCAAGCCCCTCAAGGTTCTGGGCTACCACAGCCAGATCCTGCCTAACAACTGGAAGCTCTACGCGGAGAACAACAAGGATTCCTATCACGCGAGCCTATTGCACGTGTTCCACAACACGTTCGGCGTCGTGCGGCCCAACATGGGCGGCGGCGTGAAGATTTCCAACAGCGGCTGGCATCATCTCAGCTACACGCAGCGCGTATCGCTCGGCGATGATGAAGTCGCCCGCGAGAAGGTGCGCTCCCTGCAGGAGCAGTACCGGCTGAAGGACCCGCGCATGATGGAACACCGGCTCGAGCTGGGGGACAACATCACCAACGCCATCCAGACAGTGTTTCCGTCACTCGTCGTGCAGCAGATCCTCAATGCGCTCGCGGTCCGCCAGATCCAGCCCAAGGGCGTCGACCGGACCGAGCTTGTGTGGACCGTGCTCGGCTTCGAGGACGATGACGAAGCCATGAAAGAGCTGCGGCTGAAGGTCAACAATCTGGTCGGTCCCGCAGGCCTTATCTCGATGGAGGATGGCTGCGTCGGCGGCTGGGTGCAGCGCGCCGCGAAGGCCAATCCCGACGCCACGACGGTGATGCCAATGGGCGGACGCAATGTGGAAGCGAGCGAGGGATCGCGCATCACGGAGGCGGCCGTTCGCGGATTCTGGAAGGGCTGGCGCGAATGCATGGGATTCTGAACGGGAAAATGCAGACATGACGATCGACTCCGCAGCGCTCGACCATGACTTGGCGTTGCGCCTGCGCGTGGAGGATTTCTACGCCGAATACTCGCACACGATCGACGATGACCGGTTGGAAGATTGGCCCGGCCTGTTTACGGAAAATGGCACCTATCGCGTCACGACGCGCGAGAACTTCGATTCAGGGCTGCCGCTGGCCCTGATCTATTGCGACGGGCGCGGCATGATGGAGGATCGCATTTCGGCGCTGCGCACGGCCAATATCTACGAACCGCACGTTTATTGCCATCTTACCAGCGCCTTACGCGTGCTTGGCGCGTCGGGCGGCGAAATTCGCGCGCGCGCCAACTTCACCGTCCTGCGTACCATGCCGGAAGGCGACACGACGATCTTCGCCTGTGGGCGCTATTTTGATCGGCTGATCGAGGAAGATGGCCGACTGAAGCTCCGCGAGCGCCTCGCCGTATTGGATTCGCGGCAGGTGGACACGCTGTTGGTTGTTCCGATCTAGCTGTGAAGGGGGCTCGTTGTGGCAATCGACGGTGACGCCGCGGAACAGGTTCTGGCTCACATCGACCGCGATGAGCTGGCCCGGCTCGGCTGCGACCTGACGAGCATTCCGAGCCCGACCGGCCACGAGAAGGCGATCGCCGAATTCATCCTGGGATGGTTCGGGCGCAACGGGTTGAAGGCGGTTCGCCAGGACGTGGAGATCGATCGCCCGAACGCGGTCGGCATCCTCAAAGGCGATGGCACCGGGTACAGCCTTGCCTTCAACGGCCATACCGACACGAGCTTCACTGGGACGCGCGACGATCTCCGCATGGCGGCGAACCTTGAGCCTGACGACGAACTCCGCGGACGCATTGTCGGCGACAAGGTGCAGGGCCTTGGCATATCCAACATGAAAGGCGGCCTCGCGTCCTTCATGGTGGCCGGCAAGGCCCTGAAGCGCAGCGGCGTCAAGCTCAAGGGCGATGTGATCCTCGCGGCTGTGGTCGGTGAGATTTCCCGCACCCCGATCGGTCCGTGGCAAGGCCAGGAATATCGCGGCGAAGGCATCGGCACGCGCCATCTCCTGTCCCACGGGATGCACACCGATTACGCGGTCGTCGCAGACGGCTCGGACCTCAACATCATCTGGACTCAGGCCGGCGTCGTGCAGATCAAGGTCACCACGTTTGGCAAGGCAGAAGCCGCCTGGGGGACCAGTCGGACCGACTTTCCGATGGAGAAGGTCAACGCGATCGTGAAGATGACCAGGATCATCGATGCAGTGGAGCGGTGGGGCGCCGCGTTCGAGCGCAAATACGTCTATCAATCGCCCACCGGCCCGGTGCTTCCGAAGGTAAATATCGGCGCTATCGAGGGCGGCGCACCCTATCGGCCGAATTATTTCCCCGGCGTATGCGCAATCTATGTCGATGTGCGCATGCCCGCCGCAGGTGCGCCCCATCACGATCCAGCGCGAGCTGGAACAGGCACTCAAGGCGACGGGGCTCGACTTCGAGATGGACGTCTACAAATCGCTGCTCGGGCATGAGGGCAAGAACGTCGAGCCGCTGGTCAGGTGTGCCCAAGAGGTCCATCGCTACCTGTTCGGCGTGGACATCAAACCGGAATCGCCGGACCGCGCCAGCATATGGACCGACACCAACATCTACAACGAGTTGGGTATCCCGGCGATCAAGATAGGACCGCGCGGGCGGCGCATCAGTGCGCGCAACGAGGAGATCGACATCGACGTCATGGTCAAGGCGGCACAAATCTACGCACTGATGGCGCTCGATATCTGCACCCGTACCAGGGCGCCCGACTGAGCGGCGTCGCGGCGTGGTTGGTGGTTGGATGCCGACCGGCATGCATTGCCAGAGGTCGGCACCTTCAGGCGCGGCAGGACAATGCGGCGCGGCTTGCGTGTCGACGCAAAGCGCGTAAATTAAATCCCTGCTGCAGCCTGCTCCATTTTTCTTCCGGGAATAACGCGCTTGTCCAAGCTTTCACTGACCCTCGCTTGCGGCGACTACGAGATCGTGCGTGCACTCAGGGACCGCAAGGTTACGCCGGACGGCATCGACCTGAACGTGCTGACGGAGATGGATTCAACAACGCGACATTGGCGCTTCTTGCGAAACCACGAGTTTGATGCTGCGGAAATCTCGTGTTCGTCCTATCTGGTTGCCCGCGACCATGAATTGCCGGTTGATGCCATTCCGGTCTTTCCTCATCGCAGATTTCGCCACGGATTCATTTTCATCAACACCACCAAGGGCATCCGCGTTCCGGGCGATCTCGCTGGCCGGAGAATCGGGGTCAAACAGTTTCAGGCCACCGCCATCGTCTGGATGCGCGGCACCCTGCAACATGAATACGGGGTACCGCTGAACTCGATTGAGTGGCTTTGCGATCTCGATGAAACGATAGAATTTGTGCCGCGCGCTGATTTCAAGATCGAGCGCGTACCGGCCGATGCGTCGATCGAGCAGATGTTGGCCGACGGAGAGATCGATGCGCTGTTGCATCCTGATTTGATCCGCCCATTGATCGACAAGGATCCGCGCGTGGGCCGCCTGTTCCCCGACTATCGCCGCGAAGAACTGGCCTTCTACCAAAGGACCGGCATTTTTCCGATCATGCATGTTCTCGGCATCAAACGGCATGTCGTCGAAAAGCACCCATGGGTCGCCATCAATCTGTTCCATGCCTTCGACAAGTCCAAGGACCTCGCCATGAAGCGACTGGCAAACCCGCGGATTGTTCCGCTCGCCTTTTATCGCGAGGCCTGGGAAGAGCAGGAAAAATTCATGGGCCCTGACCCATGGGAGTACGGTCTAACCGACAAGAACCGTCATACCCTTCAGACGCTTGTGGCCTACGCTTACGAGCAAGGCCTGATCCGGCGCAAGCTCACGCTCGATGAACTGTTCCTCGACATGTTTGAGGGGCGCAAGCGGGGCGTCGAGTTCAGGATATGATTGGCAAGATCGAGAATGCAAAATTGAGATCGGTCATCAGGGCCGGCGCGCTCGAAGTTGTCCGGCGACTCGGTCCGACAGACCCGACTTGCCTCAGGATCGGGAGGAAATTCACATGGCATCTTTGCGCCCGAACACATTTCGCCACATGCCGATCAACGCACCGGCAGTCGTCATGACGTCCATCGTTTTGGCACTCCTGCTGCTTGCCGGCGCCTTTTGTTCGGGACCGCCTGCCGCCGCGCAAGCGAGCCCGCCGCGCGATGCGACCGTCACACAGGTGGCAAACGACCTCTATTTCTTTTTCGACTTCAGCGGGTCGAATTCGGTGTTCCTCGTCACCGAAGAGGGTGTCCTCGTGATCGACACGCGCACGCATCCACGCGACGGGCGCGATCTTCTCGATCGCATTCGCAAGGTGACCGACAAACCGATCAAATGGGTGATCAACAGTCATTTCCACGGCGATCATCACATGGGGAATTCCGTATTCAAGGCACTCAATGCCACCTTCGTTGCCCATGAGGAGACCGCGCGCCTCATGCAGCAGGTTCACTCGAAGGAAATGGCGCGGCGGGTCGACGGATTCAAAAGCCGAGGCTACGACCCGGACGAAGTAAAGCTCGTAGCGCCCGATGTGACCTTTGACAGCAAGATGACCATCCGTCTCGGTGGACGCGAAATTCGCTTGTTCTATCTCGGGCCTGGCCAGCAGGCGGGAGATACCTTCGTCCACTTGCCGCACGTGCGCGTGCTTTTCACGCCCGGCGCGTTCGCCAAGCACAGCATGCCGAACATGGCGTTCACGCCATCGGTAGACAACTGGATTGCGCTCCTTGATCGCATTGCTGTCATGGATGTTGATACCATCCTGCCGGCACATGGTGACCTCGCGAGGCGTGAAGATGTCAGGGAGCTGGCCGCGATGCTGGCTGACGAATACGCGACCGTGAAGGATGCCGCGAGTCGCGGCGTCGACCTCGATCAAGCAATCAAGACACTGACCTTCCCGCAGTACAAGGACTGGCGGAACTATGGTCGGCTGCATGGCGAGATCAAAGCGCTCTACGAGCTCATTCAAACCGGGAAGCGGAGCTATTTCGATTAGGTGCCCCACTCCTCAAGTGCGAGAACATAACTCTGACCTCATACGGCAGTAGCTGGCTGCAAAGACTTGTTCGGAAATGATCGACGTTTCATAAAGCGCTGGCGCGCCGTGGCGGCGGGAGGAGTGGATTTCTCGCATGCGATCGGGGCAGCCAAGCTTCGTCGAGAGAACAGGATATGACGATCATCATCACCGACGAGGATGTGAGAGGGTTGCTGCCGATGCGGGAGTGCATTGAGGCGATGCGCGTTGCCTTCGCGGATCTCGCCCGTGGCGCAGCCGTTAACCGCCCGCGCGTACGCTACCTTGCGGAACATCCCGACCCGCAACGCAAATATCTCGCCAATGTGCATGTCGGCGCCGTACCGTCCTGCGGCATAGCCTGCGTGCGGGCGGGCTCGCAGGTCATCAGGCCGCCGAGCGCTGCCAATGATCGGCGGCTCTATGAGAATCCCCGGCCATTCAATTGGGGCATCGTCATTCTCTACAACATCGAGACGGCCGAGCCGCTGGCACTCATGCACGAATTCCTCCTCTCGGGCCTGCGGGTCGGCGCCACGACGGCCATGGCGATCGATCAGATCGCGCGCGCGGACACAGCGATGCTCGGCTTGTTTGGGACCGGTAAGCAGGCGCGCTGTGCGCTGGAAGCCATCCAGCTTGTACGCCCGATCAGGCGCGTCAACGTCTACAGCCCGACCGCCGCGCATCGCGCTGCGTTCGCCCGTGACATGAGTCGCGACGGCATTGAGGTGGTCGCCGTCGAGGACCCGCGCAATGTCGTCGCCGGTGCCGATATCGTGTGCTGCGCCACGACCGCGATGCGGCCGGTGTTCGACGGCAACTCACTGGAGGAGGGGCAGGTCGTCGTGTCGATCGCCAACTCGGACGTCACCAACAAGCGCTCCGAGGTCGACCAGCAGACTTATAGGCGCGCAACCACCGTCATCATCAATGACTGGGAAAGCGTGATCGAAAACGATCAGACCGAATTACTCGACCCGATCAAGGGTGGCGTCATCAGCAGGGACCAGGTCCATGAGCTCGGCGACCTCATCCTCGGCAAGGTCCGGGTCAGCCAGCCGCCTCGTCAGGAACCAGGCCAAGGGATCATCTATTACAAGAACAATTCCGGACTCGCGATCCAGTTTGCCGCGGCGGGAAGCATCATATATCGCAAGGCTCTGGCTGAAGGCGCGAACAAGACCATTCCGACCGAATGGCTGGGCAGCGATTTGTCCGCCTACTATCAGGCCGGGTTCAGGCCGTCGCCGTGACGGAGAGTTGTTCATGAAACGTCGTCCGCTCCTGACAATGCTTGTTGCCGCAACGCTGCTTGGCGCCGCCGGGTGGCCAGCCGCCGCCGACGTAGCAGACTTCTACCGCGGCAAGCGGATCAACTTCGTCATCGGCTACGGCACCGGCGGAGGCTATGACATCTATGCGCGTCTGTTCGCGCGATTTGTCGGCGAGCACATCCCTGGCAATCCCACGGTCGTGCCGCAGAACATGCCCGGCGCCGGCAGCCGGCGCGCGGCGAACTGGCTCTACGCGGTCGCCCCAAAGGACGGCACCGCAATCGCATGTCTTGGCCAGGCGACGCCAACCGACCAGGCGCTCGGCCAGCCCGGCATTCAGTTCGACGCGCGCAAGTTCAACTGGATCGGCAATCTGGTGGTGGTCAACAACATCATGTTCGTATCGACCGCGTCCGGCGTCACGACCATCGATGACGCCAGGAAGAAAATGCTCGCCATCGGTGCCAGCGGTGCGAGTTCTCCCTCGGTACTCTATCCGCAGGTATCGAACAATCTGCTCGGCACCAAGTTCAAGATTGTGCCGGGGTATTCCAGTGGCGGCGACATCAACCTGGCGGTGGAGCGGCGCGAGCTCGATGGCCGTGGCAGCGATTCCTGGGCGTCAATGAAATCTACGCATGCTGATTGGCTGCGCGACCACAAGATCAATATCCTGTTCCAGGTCGGCCCGCGGCGCGAGCCGGATTTGCCCGATGTGCCGCTATGGAGCGACCTCGCCGAGAGCGAAGGCCAGCGCCAGGTTCTGGAAATCCTTTCCGGTGACGTCGCAGTCGGGCGACCGATTCTCGCCGCTCCGGATGTTCCAGCTGATCGCGTCAGCGCGTTGCGCAAGGCCTTCGACGAGACGATGGCTGATCCACAGTTCATCGCCGCGGCCAAGCAGGCCAACGTCTATATCAACCCGATGAGCGGCGAGGAGCTGCAGGCAGTAGTCAACCGGATCGCCGGCCCCTCGGAAGCCGTCCAGGCTATGCTGAGGCAGGCGACCGAGTTCAAAGGCGCGGAGAAAACCGGGCCGTAGCAGTCGTTAGAGGCGACTGCCGATTGCTTTAGCATTGCAGGCGCGGTCGCACGAGCCGCGCCGGTCCTATTTTCGGGGAGGAGCAAACCGTGGAGCCTTGCCACCCTGCGACAATGGCCGCGCAGGCGCTCGGATGGATCGATGAGTCGACCGGGGCGCTCATTCCTCCGGTGCATCCAGCCACCACTTTCGTTCGCGATCCCGATAACCAGTACCGCACCGGCTATTCCTACGGTCGGCCGACAAACCCGACATTCATTCATCCAGAAGCGCTGCTGAGCAGGCTGGAGGGCGGAGCCGCCTGCCTCACCTTTGCATCGGGGATGGCGGCGGCAACCGCGGTATTTCTGGCACTCAGACCTGGCGACCACATCGTCGCGCCGCAGGTCATGTATTGGGGACTGCGGAACTGGCTGAAGAATGCCGCAGCGGAACGGGGCCAGGTAGTCGATTTTGTCGACGCCAGCGCGACTGACGCGCTGGCGTCAGCGATGCAGCCCGGGCGGACGAAGCTGGTCTGGATCGAGACCCCGGCGAATCCGACCTGGGCGATTACCAACATTGCCAGCGCGGCCGAGATCGCCCGTAGCGCAGGCGCGCGCCTTGCCATCGACAGCACGGTGGCCACTCCCGTCTTGACGCGGCCGATCGAGCTCGGCGCCGACATCGTCATGCATTCGGCCACCAAATATCTGAACGGACACAGCGACGTTATGGCGGGGGCGCTGGTTGCCGCACGCCATGACGAACTGTGGGAGCGGATCGCGGCCATCCGCGCCGGCAATGGCGCGATCCTCGGCTCCTTCGAGGCCTGGCTGCTCTTGCGCGGCATGCGCACGCTGTATTTGCGCCTGGAACGCTGTTGCCGAACCGCCCAGGCGATCGCCGAGCATTTTGTCGGTCATCGCCGCATCGTGGCATCGCTCTATCCCGGATTGCCCCACCATCCGGGTCACGCCGTCGCAGCGCGCCAGATGCTTGGCGGCTTCGGCGGAATGCTCAGCATTCGCGTCGCCGGCGGCGAGAGCGCCGCGATTGCAACAGCCGCGCGGGTGAGCGTGTGGAAACGAGCGACCTCACTCGGAGGCGTTGAGAGCCTCATCGAGCACCGCGCTTCGATCGAAGGTCCCGGCTCGCCCGCGCCGCCCGACCTCCTGCGGTTGTCGGTCGGAATAGAGGACGCCGCCGATCTAATCGGAGATCTTGAGCAAGCCCTGGCGGCGGGTTGAACTATTCCGTGCGCCGTGCCGTCCAGCTGTTAGTGGCACATCATGATGCCCCGTCACAACCCAAATACAAACAGCATCGTCTGATTACGCATGTCGCGCAGTTCCGGGGTGAGGACGAGTCTTCCCTTGGAAATCTGGCTCAGCCCCGACAGAATGGCGACGTATTGCCTCCCGCCGGTTTCGAACGTCATCGGCGGGGCATTAAAGCCGCTCCCGACATTGATCCTCCACAGCGGCTCAAGGCTTTCGTCATCGTAAGCCACGAATGACCCGTCGCCGAAGCCGGTGAAAACAAGGCCGCCGGCTGTCGTCAGGACGGCGCTGAAATTCGGGTAGGGCACGACCACCCTGTTCTTGACCTCGCCGGTAAACGGATCGGCGACGGTGATGTCGGACTCGGTGCGCGCGAAATACCTGATGCCGCCGCCCAACATGGAGCCTGTCGTGGGGTTCCTGAGCTGGTCCGGGGTCATGGTGACTTCGTCGCATGTCGGTCGCGACGGAATGTAGAGCAGCCTGGTTCTAGGGCTGTATGAGGCCGACCAGTAGTTGTTGCCGCCCTCATGCGAAGGGCACAGCTTCTTGGTGCGGTCTGTCAATGTCTGATTTTGCACGCCTGAATAGATCTGGATGTCCTTCGTGGGATCGTAATCGACCGGCAGGCCGGTCTTCTGATCGATGCCCTTGGTCCAGTTGATCTCCTTCATATAAGGTTTGGCCAGCAGGGGCTGCCCGTTGGTACGTTCGAAGGCGTAGAGGAAGCCGTTGCGCGCCGAGTGCGTCACCAGCTTGTGTGGCTGGCCGGCGACCTGACCATCGATCAGAATATGCGTGCCGGCCGCATCATAGTCCCACATGTCGCCCGGGACGTACTGGTGATACCAGTTCATCTTCCCGGTGTCGGGGTCCCAAGAAATCAGGCTGTTGGTGTAGAGATTGTCTCCGGGGCGATAATACGGATTGTACATCGGCACCGGGTTGCCGGTGCCCCACAGCACCTGATTGGTGGCGACGTCGTAGGAGCCCGTGACCCACATGGCGCCGCCGCCGGTCTGCCACGCGTTGTTCTTGTCTTTCCATGTCTCGGAGCCGGGTTCGCCCGGGGCTGGAACGGTGTATTTGCGCCACACCACCCTGCCGGTCGCACCGTCGAGCGCTGCGATGAAATCCCTAACGCCGCGGTCACCGCCGGCCGCCCCGATCACGATCTTATCCTTGACCGGGAGCGGGGCCGCTGTGAGCTGCAGGTCGGGCTGACCATCGCTCATGTTGGCTTCCCAGACGACCTTGCCGGTCTCTTTGTTGGAGGCGATGACGCGCGCCGGGTAATTGGCAACGCTGATCACGAGATCGCCCCACAGCGCGGCGCCGCGATTGGAGAGCGGGAGCTTCTCCTGGCCCGGGTCCATGCGCCACAAAACGCGGCCGGTATCGCCCGACCGGCCATCGATCTTGTAGAGCACGCCCCACTGGTCGACGACATAAAGGAAGCCGTCCTCGGCGAGTGGCGTCGATTCCAGATTTTCGTTAGCCGAGGTGCCGCCGAGCGCGACCGCGTAGGCGAGCTTCAGAGATTTGACCTTGTCTTTGTTGATCTTGTCGAGCGGCGAATATCGCTGCGCGTCGTAGGTGCGATGATTCATCAGCCAGTTTTGCGGCTCCTTGTCGGCGTTGCTCAGGCGATCAGCCGTAACGTCGGCGGCCGCCGCCGACCCAACCACGCCAAGCCCTAGGCCTGTCATCAGTGCCGCAAACGTCGGCGCACGTGTCTTGTGACGATTCATGATACCGCTCCTTGATCGCCCCAAATAACGCCCGCCCCCCATTTTAAAGCCAGTTGCGGGCTACTCAACGCGCTTTCATGTGCAACTAACTTTGCCCTCGCGAACCCGGCTTCGTGTCGGCGCCGCAACACTCTGCAACGTTCGATTGGGCAGCCACGATTTTGCCATCGGGTCGCCTTGATGACCCGCGGTTGTAACTTCGCGTTCGACTAGCGATCACTTCTTGCTAAAACTCCGGACGTGGCCCCGGTTCCTCACGGCTGGGGCCCCATTTTGGGAGAAGTGCGACTTTCCAGAGTTCCGCGGTGGTCTCGCGGAAGGCCGCCGGATCCTGCCCCCTACCAACCCCACCACCTATCGGCTAGGCCACGAAGCCGCTCGGCGTGGCAAGCAGTCGGTCCTCGTGGCACTTTTTTGGAAATGGCAGCTTTTCCGTCCTGATGGTATATATTCTCAAGTAATGGGTTGGTCTGACCTTAGGGTGCCCGTTCCTTGATGCACGGGGTCGCTCCCCACATGTGCGGTCAAGCAACTCGCCCATTGTTAGGCCACGGGGCCGGGGGTCGCTCCCCCGGCTTCCTTCAGGCGATCACGCCGGCGATCGTCCAATGGAATACGGTTAAGAAGTTGTGTCCTCCCAATTTTCATAGGGGACATTTCCGACCCCCGCGGATTTCCCAATATCGACGGCTGATAGGAGAAGTGCAGGCTTCCCCGGCTGCAGTCTCTATCCAGCAAGAGGCGGCCTGCCACGCACTTCTACCAGTCGTCACCAGGGCGAATCGGTGCACAGACAATCGGCCCGGCAATTTGCGGGCTATTTGAAACTCCTGAGTAACCTAAAACACAACGAAGCAAGTACTGCCTGCCCTGGCAGTCGGAGAGTATTGCACTTTGGTATTGCCCTGAAGGCCCTTGTCCGAATCACAATACTCCACAATATTCATTTTGGACGGTGAATGTGCCGTCCGTGGATGGGCATGCAGCCACCAATAGTGATGGCTGCTGGTGGTGTGCAACGATGGAGTTCTTGCATGTGTCCATACTGCCATGGAACGATGAAGTTCATCCGTATAGACGGGCGTCCAACGCTCAACAGCTATCAATGCCTCGATTGCAAAGAGATTACGACTGCAGAGGGTAAGGCTTGCACCGATTCATACTTTGAGTGGCTTATGTCCAGGCCGACATCGAAAAGAGCCGTAGCATTTTAGTGCTGTATCGGACGGGTAGCCCGGATATTATGAGCGTGCGAAGCGCCGGCTTGGCAAGTGAGAGCCGAGAGCCCGCGGAATCACTCGAAATTGAAAGCTTGCAACGACGTTTCTTGTTTTGAATTGCCGTCATTTTCCAAGTTGCCGATGCATCGACGGCAGGCATCTTCATGAACGATTTGCGGAAAAGAGCCCTATCCCTCCCTCAAAGACGCCAGGATAGTCGCATTTGCACGGAGGTATCCATTCACCTCCCCGCAAGCCCGGACAGGGAGAAGCCGCCATGCCAAATGTGATAGTCTCCCTCCCCCAAAACGCGGGAGGAAGCCTCACCCCTGGACCAGTGGGCAACCGCCTTCCTTGAGCGGACGGAAGGCTTCCGCCGCCGGGATTGTGGTGCGGAGCTTGTAGAAGTCGCCCGGGTACTTGGATTCAGCCGGTTTCTTCACTTCGAAAAGATAGAGGTCGTGGACCTTGCGGCCGTCGGGACGGATTGTACCCTTGCCGAACAGCCGGTCGTCGGTTGGCATCTCCTTCATCTTCGCGGCCACTGCCCGGCCATCGGCGTCCGATTTGAGTGCCTCCACCGCTTTGAGATAATGCAGCACGGCCGAATAGACTCCGGCCTGGACCATGGAAGGATACTTGCCGGGCCGCTCGACCTGCCAGCGCTTGGTCCAGGCACGGTTGGCATCGTTCATATCCCAATACCAGGCTTCCGTCAGGGTGAGACCCTGGGCTGTCGGCAGGCCCAGCGCCGCGACGTCGGTTACGAATACCAGAAGGCCGGCGAGACTCTGGCCGCTCTTGACAATGCCGAACTCTGACGCCTGCTTGATCGAATTGATGGTGTCGCCGCCTGCATTGGCCAGGCCGATCACCTTGGCTCGCGACGCCTGGGCCTGCAGCAGGAACGAGGAGAAGTCGTTGGTGTTAAGCGGCACGCGAACCTTGCCCAGCACCTTGCCGCCGTTGGCCTCGACCACCGCGGCAGTGTCGCGTTCCAGCGCGTATCCGAAGGCGTAGTCGGCGGTGAGGAAAAACCACGTGTCACCTCCGGTCTTGACCACCGCTTTGCCGGTGCCGTTGGCGAGCGCCCAGGTATCATAAGTCCAGTGGATCGTATTGGCGTTGCATTTCGGGCCGGTGAGGTCCGACGCCGCTGCGCCCGAAACCAGGAACAACTTGTTCTTCTGGCGCGCGAGCTCACTCACCGCAAGGGCGACGCCTGAATTCGGCACATCGACGATGACATCGACCTTGTCGACATCGAACCAGGTGCTCGCGATGTTCGAGCCGACATCGGGCTTGTTCTGATGATCGCCGCTGACGATTTCGACCTTCATGCCTTTGGCTGCCGCGCCAAAATCCTCGACCGCGAGCTTCGCTGCCGCGACCGAGCCGGCGCCGCCGATGTCTGAATACAGACTCGACATGTCGCTCATAACGCCGATCTTGACGACGCCATCGGTATATTGCGCAAATGCGGGACTGCTCGCCAAGAGCGCCGCCATCACGATCATGCTGCGCGTCATTTTCATCCTTGTCCTCCATGCCGGGCTCGCGGCCCTTTTGTTTCAATTCTTAAGGGATGTTTGCCCAAAGACATTTCTTTCTGGAGTCATGCCCGAGCTTGTCGCGGGCTTGACGTTGGATAAAGCTGGTTCAACCATAACAAGCCCTATACGCCGAGATATTCGTGGAGCTTGTCACGGTTTGTATCCAGCTCCCGTTGAGCGAAGCCCTCAGCCACACGGCCGTGTTCCATCACATAATGGCGATCTGCCACCGTCGCGGCGAAATGGAAATTCTGTTCGACCAAGACGATGGTAAACTCCTGCTCCTTGAGGGCCCGGATGGTCCGGCCGATCTGCTGGATGATCACCGGCGCCAAACCCTCGGTTGGTTCGTCAAGCAATAGCAGTCGCGCCCCGGTACGCAGGATGCGACCGATGGCCAGCATCTTCTGTTCGCCACCGGACAGTTTGGTACCCTGGCTGCGCAGCCGCTCCTTAAGGTTCGGAAATAATTCGAAAATGCGTTCCCGCGTCAGGCCCCCCAGCCGGACCATTGGCGGCAGCTCCAGGTTTTCCTCGACATTCAGGCTCGCAAAGATGCCGCGCTCTTCCGGGCAGAACGCAATGCCGGAGCGAGCGATGACGTTCGACGCAAGGCCAACAAGTTCACGGCCAGCAAATTTCACCGATCCGGTGCATGTGCCCACCATTCCCATGATGGACTTGAGTGTCGTGGTCTTGCCGGCACCGTTGCGGCCGAGCAGCGTAACGACTTCACCGGCGTTGACTTCAAAACTCACGCCGTGAAGCACATGGGACTCGCCGTACCAAGCCTGCAGATTGTTGACTGCTAGGAGCGGACTAGTCATGGCCCACTCCCATGTAGGCCTCGCGCACCTCCGGGTTGGCGGAGACATCCTGGTAATTGCCCTCGGCGAGGATGCGGCCGCGCGTCAACACGGTGATGCGGTTGGACAGGGTAGCCACCACACTCAGGTTGTGCTCAACCATCAGGACGGTGCGGTTCGTAGCGACGGCCTTAATGAGCGTCGCGATGCGGTCAATATCTTCGTGCCCCATTCCAGCGGTCGGTTCATCGAGCAGCAGCAATTCGGGATCGAGCGCCAGGGTGGTGGCGAGTTCTAGCGCCCGCTTGCGCCCATATGGCAGTTCGATCGCAGTCACGCCCGCATAGCCCGCTAAGCCAACATCGCTGATCAGAGCCATCGCGCGGTCGTTGAGATCGTTCAATATACGGTTAGATCGCCAGAAGTCGAACGAGCCGCCACGCTTGCGCTGCAGCGCAATGCGAACGTTCTCCAACACGGTGAGATGTGGAAACACCGCCGAGATCTGAAACGAGCGCACCAGCCCAAGCCGCGCCACGTCGGCCGGCGCCAGCGCCGTAATATCTTCCCCCTTGTAGACGATGCAGCCCCGTGTTGGCTTGAGAAACTTGGTCAGCAAGTTAAAGCAAGTGGTCTTGCCGGCCCCGTTCGGACCTATCAGAGCGTGAATGCTGCCGCGCGCGACACGCAGATTGACGCCGCTCACCGCCACGAAGCCGGCGAAATCCTTCGTGAGATCCTCGGTCGCGAGGATGGTCTCTGGGCTCGTCAACTCGCGTTCCATTGGCGCGGATGTTGCGGAATCGGCGCTGTTCCCGATCAGTCGTGATCAGATCAGCACAATCGGTATCATCGTGCGCACATGGTCACAAGGAGAACCCAACCGACCTCACCCAACGGTTTAAGACTGTGCAGACCTGGTCCAAGATTCGGGATCGCCGGGACAAGCCGGCGACGACACAGGCGTAATTAAAGCATCGAAATCCGCACCAAACGTCCGCCGGCCTACTCGGTTGGGACCGCCATGCTGACGAGATTGCTGGACTGGAATTCCCGGACCAAGCGCTCAAGTTCGTCCTTGTTGACATAGGTGCGTGCGACACGCACCCGGTACATCCCATCAGCGCCGCCCGGACGCGGACCATCGACAATCACGGCATCATGCGAATCCAGAAACCGACTGATGTCTGCAATGCTCGCCTGTGGCGCGAACCTCACCAGCGCAAACGAGCCGATCTCAAAGCCGCGCGTAGGGGAGGTCGATGCCGACTGCGGCTCGTAAGAGGCGTCGACGCGATCCTGCAGCAGCAATTTGGTGATGATGCCGGCCTGCAACATGATGACCACGACGGCGGCAGCGGCCGCGAATGCGAAGGCGCGCGGAGTGAACAAATCGGCAAGCCAAGATCCCAATCCGGACCGCGCCACCGGTGCACGCGCAACCTTGCGCTCCTTGTCGATCGCCTTGAACAGATTTTCCATCACCCGTGCTGATGGAACGCCGAGCGCTTCATTGAGAAGGATAGCCTCGGTCATTTCCTCGCGCACCAAGTCCAAGCGCCGGGCAAGCCCCGGGTCGGCGGCAAGCGCCGCTTCGACCTGAGCCGCCTCGGACCGATCGAGGGTGCCGGTCGCGTACCAAGGCAGTAACGCCTCGATATCATCCGCCGACATTTTCTGGTTCATTGTGTTCATGGCCAACCTCGATCAATTCCCGCCGCCTTAAGGAGTTCCGAAAGTCGCTTGCGCGCATAGAACATGCGCGTTTTCACCGTCGCCTCCGGGATGCCGACGATCTCTGCCACCTCCTCAACGGATTTCTCGTGATAGTAGACAAGATCGATAACTTCCCTATGTTCCGGCGAAAGCTCCTGCAAGCACTTCCGTAACGCCGCGCCCTTGTCCTTCTTCTGGACCGCCACCTCGGGATCGTCCGAGCTGTCCTCGATCCCTCCCGCCATCTCCTCATCCAACTCCTCCTCGGGCTTTCGCCGCATCGAGGAGAGAGCTTTGAATCGCGCGATGGCAAGTAGCCAAGTCGACACCGCGCTCCGACCCTCGAACCTGTCAGCCTGACGCCACACGTCCAGGAACACTTCGCTGATCAGATCCTCAGCCACCGCTTGGTTGCCGACGAGGCGAAGCACGAATCGGTATACGCGCACCTGATGGCGTGCGAACAAAACCTGCATCGCGAGCCGGTCGCCTTGGGCGATCCTTCCGATCAGGACTTCGTCTGAGGCAGACAGGTTCGCACTCAACGATCGACTCGTAAGGTTTGTCGCAGTGAAGATGAATTCGGTTCAAATAGCTGAGAAGGATTATCTCGGCACAAGAGTTGCCGCCGTGTGCCTTGCACAGTCGCCTCCCAATTCCATCTATCGACGGAAAATTGCCGCCGACACGCCCGCCGGAACCGCTAAAATGCCCTTAAACCCTTCGCTCGGCAAGAAAATCCGCCGTCTGTCAAGTTCCTTACAAAGTCTTGGCTAACCTTATGCCGCCACGCCTAATCTTGAATTTGTGCAGTTCCGCTTCGTCCCCGAGCATCCCCGACGCCCCTTTTACCCCCAAAGAAAGGCTTTCAAAGCCCTGTCTTGCTTAATGTTGAAAATCGGTTCCCGTGATATTTTTGCGACAGTGCCCAAGGATAATTTTCGGAAACGGCAGGCCTTGATCCCCGCTTGATGAGACCGGACTGATAACAAGAGCTGGACCTGCGCGCAATCAAGGGGTGTACGCGACCAAGCGTCAAGGCCTGCGCACTACGTCGCGCTGGATTCAAAGGCAAACGATGGCATCCACGCGGCGCTTGTATGGCGCAGCAGAACGGGCGAAGGCCTTCACTGGTCCTTACTTCGTCACAACAATGAAATCGGTGTCCCTGCCGGTCTCGTCACCGAGGCCCTGATCAGCGATGAGCAAATGGGCTCCGGGGGTCAGCAGCGGGGCAACGCGATCAACCGCTTCCTGTGACAGCTCGATACGATCAAGCGCTTCAACGGCGGCCTGGCGCAAGGCTTCCGGAGTCGGCGGCAGCGGTCGCTCGCCGCGCGTGTCGCGGGCCCTGCGCTTCTTCGCGGGTATCGGATCGGCCGCCGCCCGGTCGTAGCCGATCGAGACGGCAAGCCAGCGGACCCCGACGCTGTTGTCCGTCGGCCGGCTGGCCGTGAAAAGGTGGGTGCCGAGCGGCATCTCCCGATGCGCGATCGTGATCGGGAAATCGAACAGCGGCACAAAGCCCCTGCGGACGAAAAGCTTGCTCTCCTTACGACTCACGAACAGGGAGATCGGACCTGAGCGCTGCGCAGCGCCAGCAGGCCACGCATTCGGAATCGAAATCGGCGCGGGTGTGGACGATTCGGCGAGAGACGACGCAGCAGGCCTGTCCACGCTCGCCGCCTGCGCGACCTGCGGCGGTGAGGATGGGCCAGCTGCAAATGCCGGGAGTTCGGCACCGTCGTGCAATTTCTCCTGCGCCGGCGCACCGCCGGTCGCCACATCAGTCGAAGCTACAACCACCGCGTCGGTGATTTCCGACTTGTCGATGTTCGACATCGATTTCGGCGCGTTCAAGGTACCGGCCTCAGGTGTCTGTTCGGGCGCCTTCACGAGCCCCGCAAGGCGCGGATGATTGACCTCGTAGGGCGCCGCATCGTTGCGCGTAATGACAACGCGTGCGCCTATCCTGGTCATGCCCCACAAACGCACAGCAAATCCTTCCGGTAAGCGGATGCAGCCATGGGAGGCCGGGTAACCTGGCAATACGCCTGCGTGCAGCGCGACACCGGACCACGTAATGCGCTGCATATAGGGCATCGGAGCATTACTGTAGAGGTTGGAACGATGCCACCGCTGCTTCTGGATGACGCTAAATACGCCCATTGGGGTCGAATGTCCGGCCATGCCGCTGGAAATCGGAGACGTTGCTATCGGCGTGCCATTGTCATAGACGGTCACCCGCTGGTTGGCGATCGAAACCGCAAGCATCAGCGGCCCAGAGGGCTGCTTCGACGTCTCCGGTTTTACTAACTCGGCGGACTTGGCTGTGTGATGCCGCCTGCGCGACTGATGCCAATTCGGCGTGCGCGAATCGACACCGAAACTCCAAAACGATCCGTAGTTACTGTACGGGAAGGCGGCAGCCGGATCCGCCGATATGCCGCCTATGCATGAGAGCCCCAGCGAGGCTGCGCCGGCCCTCAGCGCAACGGCCATCAATCCGAGCCGGCCTTGGACATGTCGATTTTCCACGTTATCCGACGAACCATTCGCAGGAGGTGCAAGCCTGTCGTGCGACACCAGAAACCCCAATCGCTTTGATAACAATTCAACGATCCCCCGCAACGCCGATGCGCACTTAACGGTTCCCCGACAGAAGCGCGTGCGACCCGACATTGAGATTCGATGCATTCTATGACCCAATTATTTCAATCAATGGTTAAAGATCGAAACTTGTGAGGGCCACAGCGGCTGGGCGCATTTAAGGCACGCGAACGGCCTGACACCAAAATCGCCGGACAAGCGCCCGGACAAGGCTCAAATAAATCGTTGCGTTGCCAACAGGACACACCTGCCTGATATCTTGGGCTATCGACTTGGCACCACGCGCTTGGCGATCGGACCCCATTTGCGCACTTCGTTCGTCACGAACATCGTTACGGTCTGGGGCGACATCGGCTCGGCAACGATGGCGTCGTCGGCGAGCCGCTGCCTCAAGGCCGGCGTTGCCCACGCGGCATTGACCGCATGATTGAGCTTCTGCACGACCTCATCGGGGAGGCCGGCCGGTCCCGACAGGGCGTACCATGTGAACGCGACGAGATCGTCGAAACCTTCCTCGCGCAGCGTCGGCACATCGGGAATTTCCGCGACGCGGGCGCTCGAGGATACCGCAATCGGGACCACGGTGCCGGCGCGAACCTGCCCGGCCGCCGAGCTCCACGTCATCGAGCCGATCATCACATTACCAGCGATGAGGTCGATCATCGCCTGGGACGAGCCTTTGTGAGGAATGTGCTGGACCGCGATGCCGGCCTTCTGGGCAAAATATTCCACCATCAGGTGGCCGAGCGTGCCGACTCCCGGCGACACATAATCGATGGGGCGCCCGCTCCGCGCGAGCGCGATCAACTCCTTGAGTGAATGCACCCTAAGTGCGGGATGCACCACAAATACGTTGGGCGGCCCGCCCAGGAACGCAATGTGCGTGAAGTCGCGGATCGGATCGAACCCGGGATTGGGGCTCACCGCCGGCGCGATGGCATGATACGCGATGCTCGCGGTCACCAGCGTGTAGCCGTCCGGCTCCGCGTGGGCGGCAGCGGCCGCCCCGATCAGCCCGCCGCCGCCGGCCCGGTTATCAACGACGAGGGGCTGGTGCAGGAGCGGCGGCAGATATTCCGCCAGCAGTCTTGCAAAGGTGTCGGCTGCCCCGCCCGGCGTCGATGGCGCGATGATCCTTATGGGCCGGGTCGGCCATTCGGCTGCAGGAGCTGTCGAAGATGCGGCAAAGAGCGTCAAGGCGAGCGCGGCAAACCAACGTGTTGTCATCAGCCTCACCTCAATCGGCGTGTCAATTTAGCATGGCGCGTCTTCTCCCTCTCCCCGACATCCTGAGAAGACCCGGCCGATCGAGTTCGGACGCCATGCGGCGGCAAACCGTAGGCAGCGCAGGCTCGGCAAGCCGGAGACCTTCAACTTCCCGGGCTTCATCTTGACGCTTCGTGGCCGGCGTCGCCATCGGCTCACGCAACACTCGCTTCTAGCCGCCTGCCAAGCCTTACCTGGGTCGGACTTCCACCGACCAATCACGCCAGCTTTGCCTGGCGCCTTCCCTCAATCGGACCACATCTGCCGCGCCACCTCGATAACCCGTTTGAGCTTCTCGACGCCGCGCTCATAGCTCATGATCTTATTGGCCTTGTCGGAACTCGAAAAGCCGCACTGCGGGCTGATGGCGAGGCGCTCGAGGTCCACGTAGCGCGAGCATTCGCGGATGCGGGCGCATAGAGCCTCATCGGACTCCAGTTCCGCCGCCTTGGTAGAAACAAGACCGAGCACAATGCGCTTATGCGCCGGCACCAATTGCAGCGGCTCAAAGCTGCCGGCGCGCTCGGAATCATATTCCAGAAAGAACACATCGATGCTGACGCGCCGGAACAGACGCTCGGCAACGAGATCGTAGCCGCCGGCGGCCTGCCAGTGGCCCATGCGGTTGCCGCGACACAGATGCATCGCGATCCGCAGTTCGCCGGGCGCACTCGTCACGACGGCGTTGATGACGTCTATGTAGGTGTCGAGCAGCCGATCCCAGTCGTCGCCGCGCGCCGCGAGCGCAGCGCGGATCTTAGGATCCCCGAGCTTGGCGATCGAGGTCTCGTCAAGCTGCAAATAGCGACAACCCGCATCCGCCAGCGCCTTGAGCTCGTCCGCGTAGGCGGAAATGAGGTCGGACCAGAAATCCGTCAGATCGGGATAAACATCGCGGCTGATGCGCGCACGGCCGGCGCGGAAATGAATGTAGCAGGGCCCGGCCAGGGTAAATTTCGGCGTCGCCCTGGTTATTGATCTCAGGAAGGCGACATCCGCCGCATTCTGGGAGCCGTGGCGGCGAATGCGACCGTGCACGGTCGGAAGCCGTGCGCGTTCGCGATGGCCCGCGGCATCCGTGTACGCCCAGTCCTGCTCATCGACCACCTCCGCGCTGATCCCGGTCAATCCCGAGGTCGTGAAATTCGCCGTATAGGTATTCCGCCGGAATTCGCCGTCGGTAACTGCCGCAAAGCCGAGCTGTTCCTGTAAGCGCACGAAGTCCCTGATCGCGGCATCCTCGGCGACGCGCAGCTGTTCCCGTGCAAGCCGTGCGGCCTTGCAGGCCTCCCGCGCTTCCAGCAACTCCGGCGGCCGGAAGAAGCTTCCGATATGCTCGGCGCGAAACGGGGGATTAAACGGCGGTTGAGGCACTTGACGATCTCCCTCCCAGGCGCAAGCCTGTCGATACTGCGCACCTCGATGTCGAGCAGGCAACCACGTTTACCGATATGAGGAAAGATCGATGAAGTCGTTCGTGGTCGGGCGGGTCGGCGAACTGGCGGAGGGCGAGCGGCGCGTAATTTCCTGCGATGGCACTGAAATCGGCGTCTTCAATGTCGATGGCGAGCTGGTCGCCTGGTACAATCAATGCGCCCATCGCGGTGGGCCGGTGTGCCAGGGCCGCATCTACCATCGGGTGCGCGAGCCGGTGGACCACAACGGCGAGACCCGGATGCTGCAGCACGACCCGAAGCGCAAGAACATCGTCTGTCCGTGGCATGGCTGGGAATTCGATCTGAAGACCGGTCGCCATCCCGGTGGCGAACGCTTCGCCCTGCGCAAGGCCAAGCTCGAGATCGCCGACGGGCATGTCTATGTCGTTGTCTGATCCCCACTTCGCACACGGCAAGCACATTCAGTGCAGCACGTTTTCTCCCCTCCCCCTTGTGGGGAGGGGTCGGGGGTGGGGGTCGATGAAAAGGGCACTTCCGTGCACAAACCTCCCGACCCCCCACCCCGGCCCTCCCCCACAAGGGGGGAGGGAGCAGAGCAGCCGGACGATCCCTACGGCTGGGTCGACCGCTTCGCGGCCGAACTGCACATCGCGGCGCGCGATCTCGTGCGCAGCGGCGAAGCCGCGCGGGTGTCGGACGAGGCGGTCGCCCGGATCATGACGGCGGCGATCCGTCTCTACGTTGCGAAATCGGACGGCGAGGAGCGCACCTTTCGGCCGATCGTCCGCGACGACAACGAACCCCTGACCGCGACCGAGCTGTTGTCCGCCGTTTCCGAGCTGTTGCGCGCCCTGCGGCTCGGTCCGATGGAGCTTGCGCTATGGTATCGCCGTCGGCCCGACGAGCCGTAACCGTAGGATGGGTTGGGCGTCAGCGAAACCCATCATGGGGTGCGCCGCACTGATTGGCCGTTGATGGGTTTCGCAAGAGCTCAACCCATCCTACACTGGAACGCCTTCTCAAGGACCCGACCATGAACGCACCCACCACGTCCGTGCCGCAACTGCTCACACCGCAGCAGGCCGACGTCTACACCGACACGCGCGATCTCCTCGCCCATGCCAAGCGTGATGCGATCCGGCGCAAATACCACGACTGGCTGATCTGCGATATCGACGCGCATCACGTCGAGACGGTGTCATGGAAGGAGATCATCACCTACATCGAAGACCCGGTGGTGCGCGAGCAGGCGATCCACTTCCAGAACGAGCGGCTCAATGCGCCGCCCTACGGCCTCAACGGCGATCTCGGCCTGCGCTACCAGAGCGTCGGCGGACGCATTCCGCACCAGGACGGCCTGCGCGAGCCGGTCGCCGAGACCGACGTGCACCGCGACGTGACGCTGACGCGGCGCGCCATGGAGGCGCTCGGCATCGACTACATGGTGGTGTTTCCGACTCCGATGCTGATGCTCGGCATGCATCCGCAGCCCGAGATGGAGGTGTGGCTCGGCAATGCCTACAATCGCTGGCTCGCCGACAAGCTGCTCGCCGCCGACGACCGGATCAAATCGCTCATCTACCTGCCGTTCAACACGCCCGAGGAGGCGGAGCGCACGGTCGAGGCATTCGATGACGTGCCGGGCGTAATCGGCTATTGCATCACGTCGACACGTTACAAGCCGGTGCATCACAACCACTATATGCGGCTCTACCGGATGATCGAGGAACGCGGCAAGCCGCTCGCGTTCCACTCCGGCTATCACTGGCAGGACCCGTCGCTCGCCACCATCAACCGCTTCCTCGGCATGCACGCGCTGGGCTTTGTGTGGTCGAACCTGATCCACGCCACCAACTGGATCCTCAACGGCATTCCGGAGCGCTTCCCCAAGCTCAAGCCGATCTGGGTGGAGAGCGGGCTCGCCTGGGTGCCGTTCCTGATGCAGCGCCTCGACGACTCATACCTGATGCGTCCGTCGGAAGCCCCGCAACTGCGCCGGCTGCCGAGCGAATACATGCGCGATCACTGCTGGTACACAACGCAGCCGATGGAGACCACCAACCTCAAGGCGCTGCAGGTCACGCTGGAAATGATCAACGCCGAAACCCAGCTCCTGTTCGCATCGGACTGGCCGCATTACGACTTCGACCTGCCGGGTGAGATCATCGACCTGCCGTTCCTCTCCGAGCAGGCCAAGCGGAATATTCTGGGGCTCAATGCGGCAAGGATTTTCGGGCTAGATACGAAGGTCAGGAAGACGGTGTAGGGTCACCAAGCAGCAGCGACGAAAAGTGATGCGTAAGCCATTGATCCAACGTGGATAAAAAGGGGTATTTCGTTCTGCCAAAATGGCGTTGCGCAGATACGTATGATGATACCACTTATCGATTTCACCATCGATCTTTGTAGTGGCCTTTTATCAAATTTGTTGTCACGCGTCCGATGCGCGCACCGTGTCGAGGATCGGGAGGCATATTCACCTCATGATATGCGATTTTGGTCGCTTTGGTGGGCCCTCGCTGTGAGATTGGACTGAAACCCCAGGACCTCTATGAAAAATCCCTGCCCGAACGGGGCAGGATTCCTGCCGGGTGGGCAGGCCGGAACGTGGGGAGCCGACGAAGGCTGAATACTGGCCTGCCTTATCCTTTGCTGCCGTATCCCTGCTCTAAGGAAGCGCGTAGGAAGCGTTCGTCCATTCAACTACTTTCTCGCTTCTGCGGCGCGACCTCTTGTCGATCGGCCGGGAAAAAATCGTCCGGCAGGCTGGCTAGAATCTCAAATGCCCGTGCCAAACCCTTCCCCTTCTCGCGCAAGACGATCTCATCGCCCCGACGAAAGATTTCCACCTCCTAGCCCTTCAAGCGAAACTTTTTCGGCAATCGGACGGCTTGGCTGTTGCCGGAGCGAAAGACCCGCGCTGTTACCATCTTGATGCATCCTTTCGAGTTCATTCGACGTGTCACAGCTCCATCAGGCCGCTGGCCGGTACCCAAAGATCACCCGGGCAGGTTCCGTCGCGATGGCCATTGCGGCACGTAATGTGTATTATAGCCTCATCTATACACACAGCAACGGAACGCCCCGATGCGCACCAATATTGAGATTGATGACGCGCTGATGGCCGAAGCCCAGAAGGCGTCCGGACAAGCCACCAAGAAGCAGACGGTAGAACAAGCGCTCCGTTTGATGATCAGACTGCAGCGGCAGCGGGACGTCGACCTTGCTTTCGGCAAATACCGTTGGCGTGGCAGTCTCGCCCGGAGCCGCAAAGGGCGAGTGTCCGGGTGATTGTTGTCGACAGCAGCGTCTGGATCGATTTCCTCAATGGCCGGAATGCGCCCCATGTCCGGCGACTGCGCGCGGTCCTCGGCGCGGACGAGATCATCGTTGGGGATTTGATGCTTTGCGAGGTTCTCCAGGGCCTGGACAGCGACCGGGCGGCGCAGGAAGTCGAGGCTCTGCTGCGCCGCTTCGAAATTGCGCCGATGGTCGGCGATGCGATTGCCACCGCGGCGGCCCGCAATTTCCGTTTCCTGCGTAGGCGTGGGATCACCGTGCGCAAGACCATCGACCTGCTGATCGGCACCTGGTGCATTGAGAACGGCCGGCCGCTGCTC
This sequence comes from Xanthobacteraceae bacterium, assembly GCA_035311445.1. Taxonomy (GTDB): domain Bacteria; phylum Pseudomonadota; class Alphaproteobacteria; order Rhizobiales; family Xanthobacteraceae; genus JAJPKK01. Next base: position 28,806 of record DATGCX010000096.1, read on the forward strand.
CACAACGACAGCGATTTCCATCCGATGGCGCGCTATCTGGGATTAGTCGAATTACCGGTGACGGCGTGAAAGCGGACGTTTTGCAGGATCGCGGCACTACACGCGCTCTTCATTCCGGGCCCACGGGGTTCTCCGCGGGATCCAGCGCGGCACGTTCGTGCGGTAGGCCTCATACTCCGCTCCAAACGTTTGTTGGAGCGTCGGCTCTTCGTAGGTGACGACGAATAGGTGGCAAACAAGCAAGAACAGCGCGGCGTAGAAGGTGAGGCGCCAATCAGCCAACAAAAGCGCCTGACCCAAAATGATGGCGGCGACCGCCAAGTACATCGGATTGCGCACGTACCGGTAGAGCCCCGTCACGACAAGATGCCTGGTCGGGGCGATTGGCGCTGGGGTGCCCAGCCCCTGCAGCGCAAAACGCGCAAACGAGCCCACAAGTTCGGGCACGCCGAGGATGATCAATACCACCCCGACGGCGCGCGTCAGCTCGAGGCCAAAGAATGGCGGTCGCAGTTCCCAGTGCGTAACCCACCACGGGAGGAGCCCTGCCAGCACGCCGGGCACGGCCACCAGAAAAAGAGCGGAGCCCAAAATCGCACGCGTCTTTTGCACGCCATCTCCCTAGCACTCAATACAGGCACTCTTCTCTTTGACCCGGCCACAGCATAACATGCGCAAAACGCGACGCGATCAAGACCGGAGAATGCCGAATGAGGTGCAGTGCCGTAGTGGCCTTGCTTATGCTTGCCGCCGGGATCAAACTTGCCGCCGCGCAGCCGTTCCCGGCCTCCGACATGCTCAATGCGCAGCAGTTGCGGGGCCGCAATCTGTTCAATCAGTCCTGCATGGTCTGCCATGTGAAGCTGCAGATCACCTCGCCCGCCAAATACGGCCCGGACCTGTCGAAGAATGCGCTCGGCGGTCAGGAAACGCTGATGCGCGAGGTCATCAGCAATGGCACGCCGAACATGCCGGCGTTCAAGTATCATTTCGATCCCGATCAAATCGAGGCCATTGTGGCGTATCTGAAGGCCCTGCCGGCCCCGGCGCCGAGCACCAATCCGCCGCGTTGAGCTGACGGCCTTAGTGATTCAGTGCAGACCAAACATTCCGTCAAGACTGGAGAAGCAGTTATGTCGTTCCTTTCTTCACCCATCACTGCACGCGCGGCCAGCGTCGCCGTGTTGCTCTCGAGCGTCGCGTTCACCGCCACCGTGTGGGCGGCCGATCCCGCCATCCTGACCGGGACAGTCACGGCGCCGGGCGGCGAAAAAATGGGCGGCGTCACGATCTCGGCCAAGGCCGTGGGCGCCACCATCACGACCACCGTATTCACCGACGAAGGCGGCGCCTACTATTTCCCGCCCCTGCCGCCCGGCAAGTATCGTGTATGGGCGCAGGCGCTGGGCTTTGAGGCAGCCAACGGCGAAGCGGAGCTGAGGAGCGGCGCGCGGGCGGATTTCTCGCTCAAGAAGATCGAGGACACCGAGCGGCTGATCCGGCAGCTACCGGGCGACCTGATCCTCGCGGGACTGCCGGAGGAGACCGCGGAGGACATGCGCATGAAGCGCATCGTCCACAACAACTGCACGAGTTGCCATACGCCGAGCTACTTCCTGCAGCACCGCTTTGACGAAGCGGGCTGGCACGCCGTCATCGAGGCGATGAAGAACATCAATGTTTATGGCGTCTACCGGCCGAACCAGCGTAACCCCGTACTCGACCATCATCAGGATGCGCTCGCCAAATATCTCGCCAAGACCCGCGGGCCGAATGGCGGCGCTTTCAAGATCACGAGCCGTCCACGCCCCTCCGGCGAAGCCGCCCGCGCGATGTTCCGCGAATACGATGTGCCGCTCAATCCGGATCAGGATTTGCCGTCGGCGACCCCGCCCAACAACGGCAGCGACTGGACCAAGGCCACGCCTTCGCGTGCGGGCTCGCTGCCGCATGACGCCGCGCCCGATCTCGACGGCAATCTGTGGTTCGCGGCGGTTGCGCCGAACAAGACCATGTCGGTCGGCCGCATCGACGGCAAGACCGGGGCGCTGAAGCCATTCCGCATCGACGCCGCAACCGGCAACGCCGCCAATGTGCACGGCCTGATCCGCGACGGCGAGGGTAACATCTGGTTCAATGCCTGGATGCCCAAAGGCGGCCTCGCCAAGATCGATCCCAAGACCGAGAAGGTTTCGGTCTACATGCCGCCGGAGGGCATGTCGCATATCGACGGTCCGGTGACGCTCGACTATGACAGCAAGGGCGGCGTCTGGGCCGGCACGAACGACGGCGCGTTGCGCTTCGATCCGGTGACTGAGAAGTTCACCGAGTTCAAGTCGGTGAACCCGCGGGGACCGAATGGCGCCATCGGTCAGACCTATGGCATCGTCGGCGATCGGGACGGCAACGGCTATTGGTCCCAGATGGCGTTCGACACGATCGTCAAGGCCAACCTCTCAACCGGCGAGACAACCGAACTGAAGTTGCCGCCGCTGAAGGATGAGATGGCGCGCGCGACCGCAGCCGACAACACGTTCTACGCGACCTATGGACCGCGCGAGATCGGCGCCCCGTTCCCGTGGTCGCAGGGGCCGCGCCGCATGGGCATCGACCGCGAGCGCGGCATCATCTGGGTCGCCAATTCCTGGAGCGGCACGCTCGGGAAGGTGGATGCAAAGACCCTGCAAACCACGCTCATCCCGCTGCCCAATACGTTCACGAATCAGCCCTATGCGGCCATTCCGGACAAAAATCAGAACGTCTGGACGCCGCTATGGACCACCGATCAGATCGCCAAGTACGACTCGAAGGCCGGTACGTGGACAATGTTCGATCTGCCGACCCGAGGGACTGAAGTGCGTATCCCGGCGCTGCTCGAGCACGACGACAATGTCGAAGTCGTGTTCGCCTATGCGCGCTCGAGCAAGATCGCGGTGTTGACGGTGCGCAGCGAGGCCGATATGGCGGCCACAAAGGCAGCGACGCAGTAGGCGCGAAGCGCGTAGCGGGGTAGCCCGGATGGAGCGGAGCGAAATCCGGGACCGCCTTGCGAACATGGCAACGCCAACCCTGGGTTTCGCTGGCGCTCAACCCAGGCCGCTTTGTCGAGTTGTTGAGCCGCAACCCGGCTTGAGCGCGATCGAAATCTGGCCGCCCTATCGGAATGCAACCGCAATGTCGGAATGGAAAAAGGGCGCCGATTCGGCGCCCTTTTTGAGTTAACGCGACCCCGCTCAGCTGTCGTGCTTGATAGTCACGCCGATGGCTTCGAGACCCTTGGCACCCGGGACCACCTTCATGCGGATGCGCTGGCCCTCCGGCAGATCGTTGATGCCCTCGCGGGCGAGCACCGAACGATGGATGAAGACGTCCTTGCTGCCATCCACTGCAACGAAGCCGAACCCCTTCTTCGGATCGTACCATTTGACCTGGCCGTCGACTTCCTCAGCCGGCCCGGTTGGCCGATCGAAGGAGCGCTCGCGCGGCGGTGGCCTGCTGCCAAGTCGGGGGCCGCGAGACGGCTCAGCCGTACTTGCATCGACCGCAGTGATTTCGGTGATCTGAGGGCCTTTCGCGCCCTGCCCCACCCGCACCGTCAATGTGGTGCCTGATTCAAGTGTGGCATGCCCAGCCTGCTCGACGATGCTGATATGCAGAAAAGCTTCGCCGGACCCGTCGGTCAACTCGACGAACCCAAACCCCTTCTCCCCATTGAACCACTTCACCTTGGCCTGTCTTTCGGGCCCAGTCGGCACAGGCCGCGACGCTACCGGACGGCCAAACCGCGGCGCAGGGCTTCCAAATGAAGGTGGTGGTTCTGGCGGCTCGTCGGAATAACCGCGCCGACGATCGCGGAAATCTTTGCCTCGTCCCATATTCAATCTGTCTAGTAGTTCAGGCCCGAACAATCGCACATCGCGCGAACATGCGCCAGATGGCAAATAAAGAAATGAAAAATCTTTCCCCGGGCTTGGTTCGGTCCTGCGAACACATCTAGGGGTCAAAGACACGTCATGGACTCACAGCGCCGCCTGGCGATGGCGTCGTGCCGAGACTGTCGGCAAACGCAATTGCGCCCGACCTGTAATTGTGCCTGCCTCTCTTCGGCGCATGGCATGTAAAATGTCGAAAGAAATCATATTCTTAAGTCGATCGCTCAGAAAAACGCGGACAGAGCGGGAAAGATGCTACAGCGGTCTGATCTTAATGTGCCGCCACAAACACTCGCATCCGTCATTCCGGGTCCCGAGGGCAGCGCGGAGCCTGTCATCGGGCCGGCGGAGGCCCGGATCCGTTGGCGGCGCCTCGAAATGACGCCGATGGCATGAAACGTTACAATCACCACGTTAAGTTGCCGACCGGACAGATTGGAGCATAAGTGTGAAAATTGCTGTGATGGGTTCCGGCGGCGTGGGCGGTTATTTCGGCGCCCGGCTCGCCAAAGGCGGGGCGGACGTGATTTTCGTGGCGCGCGGCGCCCATCTGGCCGCTATGCGCGAACACGGTCTCGTCGTCGAGGGCGGCCCGGACGACCTCCGCCTGGAGTCAGTGAATGTGGTCGAGGATCCGGCCAGCATTGGCTTCGTCGACGTTGTGATGTTTGCCGTCAAGCTGTGGGATACCGAATCGGCAATCACGCGGATCAAACCTATCGTCGGACCCGATACCGCGGTGATTTCTTTCCAAAACGGCGTTCTCAAGGATAAATATCTTGCCCAGGCGTTTGGCCTGCCCCGGGTCATGGGCGGCGTCTGTTACGTCGCGACCGCGATCGTTCGGCCCGGCGTGATCGGACGCACCGGCACGCTGGAGCGCATGGTGTTCGGCGAATTCGACGGCGTGGCGTCGCCTCGCGCGAACCGTTTTCTCGCGGCCTGCCTTGCGGGCGGCATCAAGGCCGAGCTTGCCCGGGATATTCGTCGCGAGATCTGGGAAAAATTCGTGTTTCTGGTTGCCCTTTCGGGAGCGACCACCACGATGAGAACCACCATCGGGCCGATTCGCACCAACCCGCAGACCCGCGCCTTCCTGCTCGATGTCATGCGCGAGATCGTGGCAGTCGGCCGCGCGCACGGGATTGACCTGCCCACCGATTACGCGGAGCGGCGGTTGAAACTCGCTGATGACGTCGCGCCAGATATGACGTCCTCCATGCATCACGACCTCGAACGCGGCAACCGGCTTGAGGTGGGCTGGCTTTCGGGTGGGGTGGTGGAACTCGGCCGCGCGGGCGGCGTACCAACACCGCTCAATCGGGCAATCGCCGACATCCTGGCGTTGCGGGCGGACGGCTGAGGCGTGCGATGACCGCGCGCTTCAACGCGCATGATGCACCGCCGCTGTTGACGGTGCGCGCCGTCCATACCGTGGCGGTCACGGTTCCGATGCGATTCGCGCTCGGCACCAGCGCCGCAACAGTTCGCGAAGCGCCGCTGCTGCTCATAGACCTCCTGACCGAGGAAGGCATCACCGGGCGCAGTTATGTATTTTGCTACCGTCCGAGCGGCAGCATCGCAATTGCGGCGGTTCTGCGCGAAGCCGTCGGCCTGATCGCCGGCGACCGGCTCGCGCCGGGGGCGATCGCCGCCAAGCTCGAACGCCGCTATGCGCTGATCGGCGTTACGGGCCTCGTGCGCATGGCGCTTTCAGCGCTCGACATGGCTCTGTGGGACGCGCTTGCCGTCGCAGCCAGGCTTCCGCTCGCAGTCATGCTGGGCGGTGCGCCGCGGCCGTTGCTGGCCTACAATTCATGCGGTCTCGGGCTGATGACGCCGGAAGCCGCGGCCGATGAAGCGGAGCTTCTCCTCGAAGGGGGATTTCGGGGCGTCAAGCTCAGGCTTGGCTGTGCAACGCTTGTGCAAGACCTCGCCGTCACCCGTGCGGTACGGCGACGCCTCGCCGACTCCATTGCCGTTATGGTCGACTACAACCAGGCCCTCACGGTGACGGAGGCCATCGCCCGCGGGCGGGCGCTGGCGGACGAAGGGATCTATTGGATTGAAGAGCCGATCCGGCACGACAATATGAGCGGCTACGCCAGGCTCGCGCGTGAACTCGCGTTGCCGATCCAGCTCGGCGAGAACTTCGATGGCGCCAAGGCGATGACGGCAGCCCTCGATGCTGCGGCTTGCGATTTCGTGATGCCTGACGCCGGCCGGATCGGCGGCGTTACCGGATGGCTGCAGGCTGCAGGCATTGCGGCCTCGCGTGATGTCGAAATGTCGTCACACCTGCTGCCGGAGGCGAGCGCCCATCTCCTCGCCGCGACCCCGACTGCGCATTGGCTGGAATATGTTGATTGGGCGAACGCGATTCTGGCCGAACCGCTGGCAATCGCGGACGGTCACGCGGTTCCCTCGTCGTCGCCCGGCACTGGCATAACGTGGAACGAGGACGGGGTTGCGCGTTATCGAACCGAATGACGGCTGTAAAGGGAGTGAGCCTTGTCGAATTTTCGAGACCTCATCGGGCGCAACGAACTGATCGTCGCACCGTGCGCCCTCAATCCGATCATGGCGCGGATCGCCGAAGATGCGGGTTTCAAGGCGATCTACCTGAGCGGCGGCTCTCTCGGCTGGCTCAAATGCGTGACCGAAGCCAATGTCACACTGCCGGAGATGGCCCAGATCGCGATCGATATCCGCGCCGTATGTCGGCTGCCGATGATTCTCGATGCCGGCGGCGGATGGGGCGATCCGATGCATATCCATCGCACCATCGCGCTCACCGAGGCGGCGGGTCTCGCGGCAATCGAGATCGAGGACCAGCTGCTGCCGCGCCGCGTCGAGCATCACGTCGGCATCGATCATCTGATCGACACCGCGTTGATGGTCGACAAGATCAAGGAAGCGATCGCGGCGCGCGCCGACCCGAACCTCGTCATCATTGCCCGCACCAACATGCGACGGGTGCACGGTCTTGATGATGCGCTGCGCCGCGGCGAAGCGTTCCATCGCGCCGGCGCCGACATGCTGTTCATCTATACGCGCGATGCTGAGGAGATGCGCATTGTCGGCGAGCGGCTGCCGGCGCCGCTGATGACCTTCGCGCCCCCCGACGGATTTGCGACCTTTGCGTTGTCGCAGTCCGATCTGTTCCGGCTCGGCTACCGGGTCGCGGCCTCATCCGGCTCATCGTTCGCCGCCATGTACAAGGCGGTGCGGCAATCGATGGAGTGCCTCGCGCAGAACAAGCCCGACCCCTTCCTCGGGCCGGGCGGTGCGGAAGCCGAACTGAAGCGGTCGCACCAGACCTCAGGGCTCGATGCCTTGCTTGAAATCGAGCGACGCACCATGACGGGAAGGTGAAGACCTGTAGGGCGGGTTCGCCGAAGGCGTAACCCGCCGCATCGGACGACCGGCACGGTAGGACGGATTACGCTGCGGTAATCCGTCCTACCCTGCACCGCTCGGCTTTCACCCCCGATTGCGGAGCACCAGGCAGGCGCCGCCCGCGCGGTGGAGAGCGGCGCACAATTCGTTGGCTTCCGCTCGTGTATCAGCACCAACGCGCACCTGATAGAAGGTTTGCGTGCCGCGGCTGCGGAACGTGTTGCCGATGATGATCGGATCGCGATTTTCCAGTATGGCCCGATAGGACTTCTCGATCGACGCATAAGAGGCGAGCACGCGATCACGCCGGAACCCGGCGCTCAGCTGGACACCCCACGGCCGCTCCGTACCTTCGCGCACGTGGCGCTCAAGTGCGCCTATGAATGGCGACGGCTGCTCCTTCAGCATTGCCATCAATTCTCCGCAGGAGGTGCGCTTGATCGGCGCCATATCACCATGACCGCGGCTCGCGGCGGCCCAGTCGTCGGCGCTGCGTCCGGTGATCATGATTACGTAGTTGCGGGTCTCTGCCGGAAGGCTGCCGTGCCCTGCGAGCCAATCGCGCACGCGCTTGGGACCGGCATTGTAGGCGGCCGCCGCGAGTCCGAGATTGCCGAAGTGGGTGTGCAATTCCTCCAGGAATTCCGCTGACTTCGGCAGGGCCGCGACCGGATTGAAGGGATCGAACAGACCCCGCTCGCTGGCGGTTCCGGGCATGAACTGGGCAATTCCCTGGGCCCTCTGGCCGCTACGGGTCATCGGTCCGACCGCGTTCGGCTGGAACCGGCTTTCCTGCCAGATCAGTCGCGCAAAAAACTCAAATGGAAGCCCATGCGCCTGCGCGGCCGATTCGACCAGCAGACAGATGGAAGCTGACGTGGGGGCTGACGGTGTCGGCTCCGCGTTCGCGTGTTCACGCGGGCCTGGGCTAACGTCCGGCTGATCCGGGCCAAGACGCTCGGGCGCAGACTGCTCCCGCTCCGCCTTGCCGGGCTCGGCGGCTTCCTGCGGCATCGCCGGCACGGGAGCAACTCCGAGGACGGCCAGCAACAGCAGACGTGTAACAACCGCGCGCCTGAACAGGCTTGTACTGTGCCATTTCATGTTGACCCTGGTGCAATCGATGAGGTCAATTGCAGTTCCCCTCCCTTGCGGAATGGGCCTCCTCGATATGGCATAAAGCCTTATTGGCATAAGGCCTTCGCCGCGAAACAGCCGCTCCAATTCCCGCAAGCGGCGCAGCAAACTCTTCGCTCACCGCTTGCGCGGCGAAGGGTTAGGGAGGCGAGCCCACTCCACGGCGAGGACTTACCGCCATGGCCCCCTCCCTGGCCCTCCCCCGCGGGGCGAGGGAAAATAGGCTGTACCATCGACCGCATAAATCAGGACGACACAGTGACACCAACTGAAAAACGCCAGCGCTTTCGCGCCTTTCTTACCAGACACAGCTGCATTCATCCGACCGACGTATGCTGTCCCTTCAGCATACTAGCTTTGACGGTCATGGTGTGGGGGCGCGGCTATCGCCGCCCGATCATAACGAATGTCGGCCCGAACATTTCCACAGAGACTTGCGGCAAATCATGATCTATAACTCTCTCCTCAATTGAGGCCCCTCCGCATCATGTTGACTGTATAGGTCGCCTCAGGCCGACCATGCAGAGCATATGGCAGTAATGCGACACGACGCATTTAGTTTCATCCGAGGTGCGCAATGGATAACGAGATTTCAGGTCATCTTTTCGTCAGCTACGCTCATCCCGACGAGTCCGACATGCTCATCTTTCGAAAGCACTTGAGGGGCATGCTTCGCCACAAGGTGCATGTATGGTCCGACCAGGATATATCCAAAGGTACCGATTGGGATTCACTTTTGAAAGGCAACCTCAACCTAGCTAACTCGGCGCTAGTACTTGCCACGCCGGACTACCTGATTTCGTCCTGGTGCCGCTATGAATTGCAACAATTGTGGAAGGCCAAACGTGATGGACGCCTCCACAATCTATTCTGGGTTCAGTTAAGGCCATGCGGCTGGCAGCACACGGAACTTGCAGAGTTTCAGGCGTACGGGGCCGAACATGCCATCAACGAATCGCCAGATGAGATGCGGCGCCAGAGGGCCATATTACAAGCATGTGAGCAAATGGCCGCGGAACTCATCCGTTCGACTATTGACAAAGACGGCGATCTTGCATTTGTGCGCCGGTTACTTTTGGACGCACCTGATATTCAAAACGTCACTGTAAACGGTGTTCTCCATAAGGGAACATTTTCCATAGTGTGTTTGGGCTCTAACGGATCAGTCAATGTCGCCATCAAGGTACTTAGATGGGTTCCTTTAGAAGGGCTTACAAAGACTCTACTGAGGGTCGGCAAAGCGAGAATAGCGCTTAACGACCCGTCCTTTTTGCGCACACACAAGATTTTTCCAGTTGGACCTGAGAGGGAGCAACGAACTATTATTATCTCAGATTACATTGAGAACTATACGCCGTTATCTGCAATATTATCTTCAGATCGCAATAGGAGAACTACATTTTCTGCGGACCTTGCGGCTCAACTGCTTAGACGTATGGCAATAGGACTTCATGAACTGCATAAGCAAAAAAGCGACGTGGAACACGAGTGGGAGCGCGCTATTGGACTATTAACTCCATATAATATTTTTTACGATCAGCCTGCAGAACGCCTCAGAATATCTTCCATTGGAGTATCGACTTTCTTATGGCATGTGCTTGACTGCGAGACATATGGACAATGGGTCAATACCAACACCAAAGTTTATATTGCTCCGGAGCAGTACGAGCAGCCCGCTGGACGGTCAACGCATAAGACAGACCAATACATGTTGGGGCGGCTAGGGGTTGAACTGCTGGAGGGTCTAGTCTTCGAACAAATCCTTGATGGAAAAGCCGCGAAAGATTTCTGGAACGATCCTGACAGGTTTATAGGCGGCTCGTGGAAGAATAATCATCAGCAGCTTTGGGACATGTTGAAGAGAATGCTTAATCGTTACCCTGAAAAGCGCTTCAAAGACATGGATGAAGTCGCGCAAAGACTCCAGGTCTTAGAGACGGAAGACAGAGCGCTGGCCAAGAGCGCATACGGCGCAGGAAAATTGCATGTTGAGTTTTTTGAAGAATTTTATAAGACCTTCTTTGAGGTTTCTCCGGAATCAAAACAAAAATTTGAATCTATCGATGAAAAAAAGCAACATGAAAAGTTGATGATGGCTATGGTCGCTGTCCTCAATTACAGTCCAGGAAATAAGCCGACATCGCTTGATCAAATCTTGGACAAGCATCTGTGTGAAGGGATCACCGAAGGTGAATTTGATAAATTTCAACATAGCTTTGTTGAAACATTGGCAATGGATAGATTCAAAATTCAGAAGGAAGTTCGAACGGCATGGGGGAATCTATTCAAGCCTGTTATCGAGTACATGAAGTCAGAGTCCACCAAGCGAATGAACAACGGGCAAGAGCGTGTCTGCGGCGCCGGCAAAGCTAATGATGATTGGCTGGCGAGTAACAAGATAAATGTGGAAGGGAAATCCAGACGCGGGAGGAGGAACCAATAGGGACGAGATCAATTGCAGTTCCCGCCATTGCGGAATGGGCTTCTCCGATATTCCGCATAAATCAGGACGACACCGTGACACCAGCGGAAAAGCGCCAGCGCTTTCGCGCCCTTCTTACCGGCCAGGGCTGCGTTCATCCAGCCGACGTGTTTGATCCGCTCTCGGCGCGGATGGCCGAAGATCTCGGCTTCGAATGCGGCATGTTCGCGGGATCGGTGGCCTCGATGGTGGTGCTGGGCGCGCCCGACATGGTGCTGATCACCTTGACCGAGTTCGCCGAGCAGGTGCGGCGCATCTGCCGGGCCACCAATCTGCCGCTGCTGTGCGATGCCGACCACGGCTACGGCAATGCGCTCAACGTGAAGCGCACCGTGGAGGAAATCGAGACATCCGGCGTCAGCGCCATCACGATCGAGGACACGCTATTGCCGGCATCGTACGGCGAGAGCGCGGGTAAGGGGCTGGTCTCGATTGAGGAGGGCATCGGCAAGATGCATGCGGCCCGTGCCGCGCGACGTGATCCCGCTCTCGTGATCGCCGGTCGCACCAGCGCACTCGCGCTGTCGACCGTGGAGGACACCATCGCACGCATGAAGGCTTATGAGGCGACCGGCGTCGACGTGATCTTCCTCGCGGGCGCCAAGACGCGCGCCCAGGTCGACGCGGTGTATCAAGCTATCAAAATCCCGCTGTTGCTCGGCGGCGTCGGCGGCGAACTGGTGGATAAGGCCTACCTCGCCTCCCGCGGCGTGCGCATCTGCCTGCTCGGCCAGAATGCCTATCTGGCCTCCCTGCAGGCGATCAACGAAACCTACAAGGCTCTGCGATGCGGCGCAAAGCCGTCGCAGCTTGCGAACCTCGCGCCCAGCGATCTCGTAAAGCGCATCACGCGCGCGGCTGATTACGAACGTGACGCGAAGGCATTCCTTGGTAAGTAGTCCGGCCGGGGCTTCGGCACGATGTATCAACGCCAACTCCGTTCATTCCGCGGGGTCTCCCGACCGCCGCCGGCTGATCCGTCGCGCGCTGCGACATGCGGCCGTGTTCTGCCCGATCCCGATCCATTTTTCGGAACGCGGATGGAGGCCGTCCGTACGTTGCGCGGAACGCGTCATTGAATCGGCGCACACTGCGGAACCCAGCCGCAAAAGCGATCTGCGACAGGGGCATGGTGGTTTCGTTCAGCAAGCGCTTCGCGGACTGAACCCGCCGGGTGGCTGCGACTTCGCTCGGGGTTGCGCCGGCGTGGCGAAGGAAAAGTCGCAACAGGTGCCGCGGGCCGATGCCCAGCTTCGCGGCAAGCCGATCGACTGCCGAACGGTCGAGAAACCCCTCCTCGATCAGGCGCATACCGCGCGCCACCGTCGTTGCGGTGCCGGTCCATGCCGGACTTCCGGGCGCCGTCTCGGGGCGGCAGCGAAGACATGGGCGGAAGCCCGCCCTTTCGGCAGCCGCGGCCGTCGGGAAGAACACCACGTTTTCGGACTTGGCCGGGCGCGCAGGACAAACCGGACGACAATAGATGCGCGTCGTTCGCACGCCCACAAAGAACAGCCCGTCATAGGCGGCATCGCGCGTAAGCCGCGCGCGATCACAGGTCTCACGATCAAGTTCCGCCGGCATCTCAGTCAGCATAGGCCAAAGCTACTCCGCGGCATTTTGCATTGATAGCCGAAATCGGACTCGGTCGGAGGACGATGTCCGAAAACGGCCGGCAATGCACAAGCCACCTCATCACTTCAGGCGTCGAAGCCCGGGCCAGAGACGCGATGAGCGCGGATGGAAAGTGAACATGAAGGTGGCACATGAACATGTTGAACAGGATCGAAACCAGTGTGACGGCTGCGAGGACCGGCATCTATCACGGCTGGCTGGTGGTCGGTGCGGCATTCCTGATCGCCTTCTTCGGATGGGGAGTTGGATTCTACGGCCCCGGCATCTATCTGGTCGCCCTCCGCGAGCGCCACGGGTGGGCCACGGCCGACATCTCTTCGGCCATCACCGCGTACTACCTCCTGGGTGCGGCGCTGATCCTCTTTGCCGGCGCCGTCTTCGAGCGCTTTGGGCACGATGCGTGGTCAGCGCCGGCGTGATTGCGATGGCGTGCGGCATCGTCCTCCTCCCGCTCATCTCGCACCCCTGGCAGGTCTATGCGGCATTTGCCGTGATGTCGTTCGGTTGGGCCGCAATGAGCGGCGCCGCAATCAACATCATCATTGCGCCCTGGTTCGATAAACGGCGCGGTCTCGCCATCAGCCTGGCACTCAATGGCGCAAGCGCCGGCGGCATCGTCATCACACCGCTTCTGATCGTTCTGATCGAACGGCTGCATCTTGCAGCGGCCCTGCTCTGCATCGCTGGTGTCATGGTTGCCGTCCTGCTGCCGACCGCGTCCTTCTTGCGGCGCAAGCATCCAGGCGAACGCGACCGTGCGCACCACAGTTCCGAAGTCACCCAAACGCGGTTGTCAGCGGCGCCCGCCTGGAGCCCGTTGGCCATTCTGCGCAGCTGGAATTTCTCAACGATATCGGTTCCGTTCGCGTTGGCCCTGATGGCGCAGGTCGGATTCCTGACCCATCAGGTCGCCTACCTGTCGCCAATTCTGGGAGCTGTCGGTGCCGGTTGGGCGGTCAGTGCGACGACATTTTCGGCGATTATCGGCCGCATTCTCACGGGCCTGTTCGTCGATAGACTCGACCGCCGCGCGGTTGCGTGCGCAAACTTCTTGATCCAGTTCGCCGGAACCGGGCTGCTCGCCTCCAACGCATCAGCGGCGATGCTGTATCTCGGGTGCATTCTCTTTGGCCTCGGGCTTGGGAATCTGATCTCGCTCCCGGGGCTCATCGTTCAGCAGGAGTTTCCAAAACAGCACTTTTCGCGAATCACGGGCCTGATCGTCGCCATCAATCAGTTCACCTTCGCGTTCGGGCCAGGATTACTCGGCTATTTGCAGCAGACAAACGGCGGCTACACGGCGGCACTGGTGGCTTGCCTCATCCTCCAGGCGGCAGCCGCGGCAATCGTTATTCTGCCGCAGCTCGGCCGAATGAGCGGTCGGATGGTGAAAAGAACGCGCGATGTCGAAATCAGGTGTCTGACACGACATTGCGAGTCGCACCTCGCTCGCGTTCGACGTCAGTCACATCGTCATCAGCCGCCCGAGGCGCGGCATCGCGATTTCGCCGCCGAGACGTCCACGCAGACGCTTGACCGCGCCCCACAGCACCGCCTGGTTGCTGCTGACGACCGGCTTGCCGAGCATCGCCTCCAGCTCCTCGATGGCTTCGATCTGGGTGGTGTTGGTGCAGCTCAGGAAATAGCCGTCAGCATCATCGCGGGCATTGTCGAGCGTGGTCTGCACCCAGCGCTGGGGCGGCGCGGCCGATGATTCGTGACCGGGCAGGCGGAGCGCCACGTCATGGACCACGGTGAAACTGCAGGATTGCAGGTAGGCAATGATGACGTCGTTGTCCTGATAGGGACTGATGATGACGAGCTTCTTGTTGCCGAGCACATTGAGAGCCTCGACCACCAGCGCGCTGGTGGATACGGCTTCGATGCCGGACTCGTGACGCACGATGTCGAGAATGCGCCGCTCGCCATCGAGGCCCTCCCGCATTGAGGAGTCGGTGCAGTGATAGACGATGAGATCGGGGCTTGCATCCGCTAACGCGCCGGCTGCATGGGCGATGATCGGGGCAAGCTCCGTCACCGGCTTGCGCCATTTGCCGGCGATCCGGGCGCGCGTCACATGGATGCCCAGACCGGGCGGGGCGAAATGCGTGAACTGCGGCTCGGTCAGCCGGTTGACCGACGGAATGATCAGACCGATCCGTGCGGTCGGGACCTCGATCCAGTCGTCGCCGGTGTTTTTGATCGCGACGGCATCCATAACGGCCTCCCGGCTGTAGGATGGGTTGAGCGGAAAGCGAAACCCATCATCGATCGCGCCGTACGGACAGGCCCATGATGGGTTTTGCAAGAGCTCAATCCATCCTACACGCCTTCTCCCTCCCCGTCTTCGGGGAGGGTCGGGGTGGGGTTTCTTTTTCCACGGGATGGCCGTGCGATCCCCACCCGCCTCGCTTCGCTCGGCCACCCTCCCCGAAGACGGGGAGGGACAAAGAAGAGGAGGAGGGATAAATAAACAGCCCGTTGCGTAGCCGCCGATTCGGCCGTACCACTCCCGCGAAAGGCGGGAGCATGACTGGCGGCAGCCGCGACTTCACCTATGCGCAGGCCGGCGTCGATATCGATGCCGGCAACCGGATGGTGGACCTCATCAAGCCGCTGGTGCGCGCCACCGCCCGTGCCGGCGCCGATGCCGAGATCGGTGGTTTCGGTGGCCTGTTCGATCTGAAGCGCGCCGGCTTTCACGATCCAGTGCTGGTCGCGTGCACGGACGGCGTCGGCACCAAGGTCAAGATCGCCATCGAGACGGGGCGGCATGACACCATCGGCATCGATCTCGTCGCCATGTCGGTCAATGATCTCGTCGTCCAGGGTGCCGAGCCGCTGTTCTTTCTCGACTATTTCGCCTGCGGCAAACTCGCTCCTGAGGTCGGCGCAGCCGTGGTTGCGGGCATCGCGGCCGGGTGCAAGGAGGCAGGCTGCGCCCTCATCGGCGGCGAAACAGCCGAAATGCCGGGGCTCTATCAGGGAGTCGATTACGACCTTGCGGGCTTTGCGGTCGGCGCCGCCGAGCGCGGCAGCCTTCTGCCGCGCCGCGACATCAAGGTCGGCGACACCGCGCTGGGGCTGGCGTCGTCGGGCGTGCATTCCAACGGCTATTCGCTGGTGCGCAAGGTCGTGGAGGCGAGCGACCTCGCCTGGAGTGCGCCTGCGCCGTTTGACCGAAGCCGGTCGCTCGGCGAAGCCTTGCTGACGCCGACGCGTATCTATGTGAGGTCGTGCCTCGCCACCATCCGCGAAAGCGGCGCCGTCAAGGCGCTTGCCCATATCACCGGCGGCGGCTTCCCGGACAACATTCCGCGCGTGGTGCCACCCGGCCTAGGCGTTGAACTCGACCTTTCACGCATCATGGTCGCACCGGTATTCCGCTGGCTGGCGACGGCAGGCGGCATTGCGGAGGCCGAAATGCTGCGCACCTTCAATTGTGGGGTCGGCATGGTCGCGATCGTTGAGCCGTCCGCAGCCGATGCCGTCACGGCGCTGCTTGAGCGACACGGTGAGCAGGTGATGAGTCTCGGACAGGTGATCGAGCAACCGGCGATGAGCGCCGCGAGTGTGAGGTATCGAGGCCGGCTCGCTCTGGCGGGCTGACCATGCCAAAGAAACGCGTTGCCATCCTGATTTCTGGTCGCGGCGCCAACATGGCAGCCCTGATCGCGGCTGCCAAGAGCCCCGATTATCCGGCGGAGATCGCCGTCGTGCTGTCGAACCGGCCCGATGCCGCTGGATTGCGGCGCGCCAGCGCCGAAGGTATCGCCACCGCGGTCGTCGATCACACCAAGTTCGGCAAGGACCGGGAGGCATTCGAGCGGGCACTGCAGACGCTCCTTGAAGCCCATCGGATCGACATTGTATGCCTTGCGGGTTTTATGCGGCTGCTGACCCCGTGGTTGGTCTCGCGGTGGAGCGGGCGGATGATCAACGTCCACCCTGCCCTGCTGCCGTCGTTCAGAGGACTTCACACGCACGAGCGGGCGCTGAAGGAGGGCGTGAAAATTCACGGCGCGACGGTTCATTTCGTCGAGCCGGAAACCGATTCCGGGCCGATCATTGCCCAGGCCGCGGTGCCGGTACTAGACGACGATACGCCGGACACGCTGGCGGCACGTGTGCTTGCGGCCGAGCTGCGTCTCTATCCGTTGGCGCTCGGTCTGGTCGCAAGCGGAAAATCGAGCATTGCGGAACACGGCGTGGTGCACAGTGCCGTCGCAGTACCTCCGACCGCCTTGTTGATCGTCCCAGATCCGCGTTAGAGCGGATTTCGGTTGCTCTGAATCGCACGCCGGCGTCGTCGCCGGGCTTGTCCCGGCGACCCGTATTTTGGATACGGAGCAAGAATGATCGGGGTGGCCGGGACAAGCCCGGCCACGACCCGCGAGAGAGTTCCGCGCGATCCGGAGAAAAGCGTCATGATCACCCTCTACAATTTCGGTCCCGCCTTCGGTCTGCCGGACCCCAGCCCCTTCGTCATGAAGGTTGAAACGCTGTTGAAGATGGCCAAGCTGCCCTACCGCACCGATGCCACCGGCTTTTCCAAGGCGCCGAAGGGCAAACTTCCCTATATCGACGACGAGGGCGTGATCGTTGCGGATTCGACCTTCATCCGCTGGCATCTCGAGAAGAAATACCGCGTTGATTTCGATCAGGCGCTCGACGCGACCCAGAAAGCGACTGCCTGGGCATTCGAGAAAATGGCTGAAGAGCAGCTGTATTGGATCGGCGTGTACGAGCGATGGACGGATGACGAGAATTTCCGCAAAGGCCCGGCGCGGTTCTTCGACCGGGTTCCGGCGCCGATGCGGCCGTTCGTGGCCGCGATGGTCCGCCGCCAGCTGCGCAGGAGGCTGCACGGCCAGGGCCTTGGGCGGCACTCGCCCGACGAAATCCTTGCGCTCGGAACGCGATCTATCGAGGCAATCGCGGATTTCCTCGGCGATAAGCCGTTTTTCATGGGCAACGAACCAACGGGCGTTGACGCCACCATGTTCGCTTTTGCCTGCGCGACGTTGTGCCCCCATTTCGAGTCGCGCACCCGGACCGTGGCCGAACGGCGCGAAAACCTGTGCCGCTTCGTCGGACGCATGACGGCACGATACTATCCGGGACTGCAGGAGCTCGCCGGCTGCAAAGCGGCGGCGTAGGGGTTTTCAGATTTCAAAATCGGGCGATCTTGTAGCGTGGGCAACGCGCACTCGCCGCAACGTGGAGCAAAAGCAGGACAGCGTGGGTGTGCGTTGCCCACGCGGTCGGACCTCAGGGGCGACCGCGTGGGCAAAATTGCACCCGCACCTTGCGCGATCACAATGGCCGTGCCGGGCAATTTTGCCCACCCTACGCGCGTTTCATCCACTCCACCAATCGCCGCCCTATATCCATACCGGGCCGTTCGATCACGCGGTACAGCAACTCCGCGGCCGGCATCGTTACTGTGAGCGTGAAACACGTCGTCAGCAGGCCGGCGGCGGTCGTCATGCTGCCAAACGCCATGTATCCGATATGGATCGCCAGCACATGAAGCAGATATGCGCCGTAGGATCGCTGGCCCAGATAGACCAATGGACCGTAAGTGAGCAGACGACGCATGGCACTGTCTTGCAGCAGCACGTAAGCAACCAGATAGGTCGCAACTGCGGCGACCGCCGGCAGCACTTCGACGTATTGCAACATAATGAACAGCGCGACCACGAACGCTATTGGCACCGCGGCCGATACTCGCGTCAGTGTAGCGATTGCCGCATAGCCGCGCGGCCACTCGAGGATTTGCGCCAGCATGACGCCGGCCAGAATGGCGCAATAGGCATGCGCAGTGAACGACCCTTGCGCAATTAATATTGCAGCGGTCACCGCCACTGCTGCTAATCGCCAAACCTCATTTTTGACGGTCAGGAAGATGATGGCAGGAAAGATCAAATAGAATTTCGTTTCGATGCCGATAATCCACGAATGAACGAAAATCGTGAACACATGCGTATGGGCATATTCCGGCATCAGGGTGAGATAATAGGGCAGCCTTGCAGTGAACAGTTCGTATTCATCGGCGAAAGGCGGCAGCAAAAACAGTGCGACCCAGTAGATGAGGATTGCTGCCGCGTAGCTCGGCACGATGCGAAAAAAACGCCTGATCAGGAACGAACCATACGCGATGGCACCCGATTTGCGTTCCTCGCGAATCAGCAGCATCGTCACCAAATAGCCGCTGATGGCAAAAAACACCCACACTCCCGTCCATCCCTGCAGATATGAAAACAGCGGCACCGCCGGGATATGGGCGGTCACGACAAGGAGAAAACCGATGCCACGCAATCCGTCAAAGCCGGAACGAAAAATGCTCGTCTGGTAATCCGCGAAGCTCAGTTCGTTGCGATCGACGGTCAAAAGACGCGCCCGCGTCGGCGAATCGGGCAAGAGGAGCTGTGGAAATAAAGGCTCACCCGAGACCTGAGAAATTGCAACCGCAAAGGCAAGAAAATATCAACCCTAAGTAAAAACCCCCGGGGTGGAACCGGGGGCTAGGGGCAACACCCGTTTTGCCGGGAGTCCCGGCAAGGGTCGCTACGCGACCTTGAGGTTTTCCGCGGAGGTCTTGCCACGGTTGGTGACGAGTTCGTACTCGACCACCTGTCCCTCGTTGAGGGTGCTGAGGCCGGCGCGTTCGACGGCGGAGATATGGACGAACACGTCCTTCTCTCCAGTCGAGGGCCGAATGAACCCATAGCCCTTAGTTGGATTGAACCACTTGACGGTGCCTTTTTGCATCGTCTGTCTCCCAGATCAGTCAGAACGTAAGATGAGACGCAAATGCATCCGCTGCATTCGCGCCAACAAGCCGGGATTTTGGATGGGTTCGAGACGATCGCGCATCAACGCCTGCGGCCGAACGAATGGCCAAAAATTCCGATTGCTGGGCGCAACGGATACTCAAAAAATACGGCCGAAGCAAGGCTCGCAAACGAACAACACAACCAAGAACTTACAACGCAACAGCGCTGTACCGTGTTGCCGAATCAACGTCCAAAGTGCGCGGGAAATTCCGTTTCGTCCGTTCAAATAATATTAACGAATTGTGAACAGGCGTCCAAGCGCGCGCCCCTGGCATGATTCAAGTCATTGCCGGGCTTGACCTGGCAATCCATCTTCATGCGAAGAAGATGGATCCGCGGGTCAAGCCCGCGGGTGACGGGTGGAGCAGTGGATCGATTTTGATCAAAACGTGCCAAAGATAATATGCCGCTCAGCCAACGCGCGTCCGCGGCCTGATCCAGACCTTGTTGTCGTGAAATGCAGCGCCGCCATAGGGCGCGATTGAGTCTGCGCCCGTCAGCGTGTTGATGCCGCGGCCGTCCGGATGAGCGTCATTGGGCCAGATCGACTCAACGATCAAGACGCCGCGGCGTATGCCGTCATGGAGCCGTGCATGAATCACGACCTCGCCGCGTTGATTGCCGAGCACCACCTCGTCGCCGTCGGCGATCCGCGCAGCCGCCGCATCATCGGGATGAATCAAAACTTCAGGCCGCTTTTCCCGCGCGATCGAACCGGGCATCTCGGTAAATGTCGAATTGAGGAAATTTCGCGCCGGCGACGTTGCGAGGCGGAACGGGTGGGCTTCGTCCGCGCTCTCGATCACGTCCCAATGGTCAGGGAGCGAGGGCATATCGTCCACCGGACCCGACCTGACTGAACTGCGGAACGGCACATTCCGCCAATCCGGTTTGAAGCGGAACCGGCCGTCCGGCCATGGGAAGCCATTGACATAATGGGCGGTGGCGAAATCGGGCTGGCAATCGATCCAGCGCTTCGCCTCCAGTTCGCCAAGCGTGCCCCAACCGGATGCGCGCAAGGTCCAATCGATCAACGCACGAGGCGTCATGGCGAAGCCCGGATGTGCGGCGCCGAGGCGTTGGGCGAGCGCGCAATGAACCTCATGATTGTTGCGGCATTCGCCCGGCGGATCGATCAGCTTGGGTCCGAAGATGATGTATTGGTGCCCGCCGCCACGATAAAAATCATCATGCTCCAGGAACATAGTCGCCGGCAGCACGATATCGGCGACGCGGGCCGTTTCCGTCATGAACTGCTCGTGGACACAGACGAACAGATCCTCGCGGGCAAAGCCCCGCTTCACCCGCTCCTGATCAGGTGCGACCGAAACCGGATTGGTGTTCTGGATGAAGAGTGCAGCTACTTTCGGCCCGCCGGCGAGCGCTTCGTCATCGCCTGCCAGGATGGCGCCGATACGCGACTGATCGAGCTGGCGGACCGAAGGATCGAGGACATCGAGCCCTTCGATCATCGTCTTGTCGAGGTGGTAGATGTCGGCATTGCCATGAAATGCGCCGCCACCTTCCAGCAGCCATGCGCCCGTCACCGCCGGAATGCAACTCGCCGCATGCATGTTAACGGAACCGTTGCGCGAGCGCGAGAATCCGTAACCAAGTCGGAAGAAGGCACGCTTACGCTCGCCGATCAGTTTCGCAAACGCCTCGATTGTGGCAACGTCGCAGCCGGTGATGCGCGACGCCCAGGCCGGCGTCCGCTCGCGCAGATGGGCGGCAAGTTCCTCCGGCGCATCCGTATAGCGGGCGAGATAATCATGATCGGCGCGCCCATCACGGAACAGGCAATGCATCACCGCGCAGGCAAGCGCTCCATCTGTACCGGGACGGACAAGGACCGGCAGATCCGCCTGCTCCATGGTGGCGTTCATGTACACGTCCACCACGGCAATCTTGGCGCTGCGTTCCTTGCGGGCACGGGTCGCATGGGTCATGACATTGACCTGGGTATTTACCGCGTTGGTACCCCAGATCACGATCAGATCGGATTTCGCCATTTCACGCGGGTCAGGCCCGGCGATCCTGCCGACGCCGGCCGCAAAGCCGCTGTAGGCCGGGTTGACGCAGATGGTGGAATGGAAGCCCGAATATTTCTTGGCATGACGCAGCCGGTTGATGCCGTCGCGCATGACGAGCCCCATGGTACCGGCGTAATAGTAGGGCCATACGGACTCGGCGCTATTGCGCTGCTCGGCTCGCAGCAGCGCTTCCGCCGTGATGTCGAGTGCATCGTCCCAGGATATTGCTGTGAACGCGCCACTTCCCTTGCTGCCCTTACGGCGCAGCGGCGTAAGCAGGCGATCCCGATGGTGCACCCGCTCGGCATAGCGCGCGACCTTGGCACAAATGACGCCGGAGGTGTAATCGTTGTCCGGGGCGCCGCGAATGCGGCCAATGCTGCGGGAATCGAGAATCTCCACGTCCAGCGCACAGGTGGATGGGCAGTCATGTGGACAAGCGGACGCGCCGATCCGGGCTACGGCCTTGGCGTTCCGGACGGTCTGGTTCATGGCACGACGCTCTCCTTTAGCGCGTTCCCGATGAAATCGACTTATTGCCGCGCAGTCGACTGCTCCCTCTCCGCGCTTGCGGGCGGAGGGTCGGGGGAGCGGCCTCTCCACAAGTTCAGACTCCGAAGAGAGCCCCTCACCCGGAATGAGCGCGAAACGTGCTCATTCCGACCTCTCCCAGCAAACGGGGAGAGAGGTAAAGAAGTCGCTGGTCCGTTTCACCGCGACAACCCTCCTAGCTTGGACGGGGCCGGCTCCGGTGCCGCCACGCGATTTGAGCGTACCAAGTATAATCCCATAAGGACGACAAAGGTCGCGCCCAAAATCCCGCAAATGAGTGCGACCGGCTCCATTTCGAATTCGAACATCGACCGACCCACCCTTCCGGCCCACGAATAGTTGGTCTCCAGCGAGACCTTGGTGGCCTCCGAAAGGAAGTCGGAAATCGCTTTGGCGTCGGGCCATACACTGGGCGTGACAGGCATCCCGTACATCCTGGCGATGTACTGTGAGACGATCGCATCGTCGGGCAGCAGCCCTCCCGCGATCCATCCGAGCAAGGCCCCGCCCGCCCACACAACCCACGGAAATCTGTCCAGCAGCGCGAGGAACAGCGCACTGCCGGCGATGACGACCGGAATGCTGATGGCCAATCCGAGTCCCAGCAGCAGGTAGTTGTCCTTCGCCGCCGCCGCGACCGCAATGACGTTGTCGAGGCTCATAACGATATTGGCGACGACGACGACGCGCACCGCCCGCCACAGGTCTTCGACCGCCTCCGGTGAGTCCTCGGCGTCATGCGGCTGCGGCGCCACGAGCTTCACGGCCACCCAAAACAACGCGATCCCACCGATCAGCTTGAGATAGGGCAGCTTCAACAAAGTCGCGACAATACCGGTAAACAGGATCAGCAATACTGCCGCACAGCCGGCGCCGAGCACCATGCCCCAGAACCGCTCCCGCGGCGGCAACGCACGCACCGCAAGCGCGATCACGACGGCATTGTCTCCCGACAGCAAAATATTGATGAAGAAGATCTTCAAGGCGGCCAGCCAGAAGGACCAGAAGGTCAGCTGCATCATCTCGTTTACCAGCAGTTCCACAGATCGTTCCCCCGGAATTCGTCATATGCGCCGTCCACAAGCAATTGCCGCCATGATGTGCCTGCCAGGCCGGGAATAGTCTACAAGGCTAGCCCGGAAGGTGGCTAGCAGCTTGTTTATCCTGCCCTATGCGGGGAAGGGGCCTCCGCCAGCCTGATTCGGAGCGGACTGCGCTTCGCCGATCCGGATCAGGCGCTTTCCAACAAGCTCACAATCCTGAGCTCCCCGGTCCCCTCACCCCGCGAGCGGGGAAAAGGGGCAGGTTCATGCACATCCACGCCAGAAAGCTACCTCATCGAATTTCCAAATCTACCCCGTGGAAATACGCACCTGCGGCAAAATCACGACGCCATGGCGCCCGCAGCGCGACGTCAACCGACAATCTCGTTACCGGCGAAGAATTGGCCAATCTCTACTGCCGCAGTATCGGCGGCATCGGACCCATGTACCGAATTCTCGCCGATTGATCGGGCGTAGACCTTGCGGATCGTTCCCGGCGCCGCCTTTGCGGGATCGGTGGCGCCCATGATATCCCGATATCTGGCGATGGCATCTTCGCCCTCGAGCACCTGAACTACCACCGGACCGGATATCATGAAGTCCACGAGTTCGCGGAAAAACGGCCGGGCGCGGTGGACCGCATAGAAGGTCTCAGCCTGCTCGCGTGTGATTCGTATGCGCTTCTGGGCGACAACGCGCAGGCCGGATTGCTCGATCGTTGCGTTGACGGCGCCGGTCAGATTGCGCGCGGTCGCGTCGGGCTTGATGATCGAAAATGTGCGCTCGATCGCCATCTGGTGTTGATCCTTCCCTTGAGCGACGTAAGGCCACGGCACATGACAAGGGCAAGACTCGTGGCGCTTCCCACCTGGTCATGGCCGGGCTTGTCTCGGCCATCTCGGTGATCGGAGTAGTGCGCCCTCCGGATCGAGATCGCCGGGACAGGCCCGGCGTTGATGAGTTGGCCGCAGGTTGCCCCAGTTACCGCGGCGCTTATAGCGGCGGCCTCCTCAACCAGCAAGGCATTGCCGCATTGATGTACGGAACATGAATATCGCCAACGACCGCCATTCATGTCACTGAATATGCGAGAAATTTCCGACTCACCTCAGGTTCAGGCCGCAACCGGTATGTTCGCCGCATGCTGAACTATTTGTTCGGCCGGATAGACCAAGATGCAGGGTCATGCGCAAAGCGCATCCCGTCCAAAGACAGGAGTGATAAACATGTTCCGCAAGCTTTCTCTTGCCGGCGTTGCCGCAATTGCCCTCGGCACGGCAGCGCTCGCACCGACATCTGCCTCGGCGTGGTGGCATGACGGCTGGCATCATCGCTGGCATGGCTGGGGCTGGGGCCTGCGCTCTTATTACGGTGCTTACGACGATGGCTGCCGGCGGTGGGTACCGACGCCATGGGGGCCGCGGCTCCGCTGGGTCTGCTGATCGGATTTGGCGCGGCTTGCCAAGAGAGGCCCCGGACTTTGAAAGTCCGGGGCCTTGAATTTTCCTTCAATTTCGTATTTCCACTTCATCTCGGGTCGCACAATCTCCGGATCGGACATGTTCCTGCCACGTGCGATCGATTATGATTGCCTGGGGAGAAATATTTTGTATGTGACCGTCTTGCAGCGGCGGGCTGGCAACGCCGCAGTATAAAAGAGTCATGACGAGCTATCAGCAGGGAGTACCGACAATGCGATTTATCTTTGGGCTGATCGTTGGTGTCTTGTTAACGATCGGGGGCGCCGCTATCCACGACAACGTTGAGCCGGGCGCATCCAAGCCCCTGGTGAACTGGACGACCGCCAACGAACTGCAGCAAACAGCGTTCGATTATGTCAGAACTCAATTTGATCGTTTGGTGAAGTGGGCGACGTCCAGCTAGACCGAATTCAATGAAACGGACCATAAACGCAGTGTGGTCATTCCGGGGCGCCACCGAAGGTGGCGAGCCTGGAATCCATAATCTTCGGCCAAGGGCTATGGATTCCCGGCCTGCTCCGGAGGCTGTCACCGGACCCAGCCGAAGGCCGGACTCGTTGGCGGCACCCCGAAATGACACTGCATGTGATTGGAAATTCAAGAACGTCGGGCTGGCCCCACCTCCGGGCGATCGTGCGATCCCCTGATGCGGCGACATCTGTCGGCGGTGTTGTGTCCATCGAAGGAATAATCAAGCGCAAGCGCCTCACAAAACGCCTAGCGTTAGCCGGGCTCGCGATCCAACCATTGCCGAGGTGACGCGGCGCGGCGACAAACGCCGGAGTGCAAAGCCGGCATTCGGCGCGCATCTATCATTTGACGGACGCCAGTTCGCAGCGATAGGTTTTCGCCGCGAATAAGACCGTATGGACGGCTCGATATTCAAGGAGAGAAACGATGAGGGTCTTTTGTGGGATGATGCTCGCGATCGCCGTTGTTGCGGCCGCTCCGGTCGCGATGGCGCAAGCGCCAGCGGGCGGAACCGCTTATGTGGTCACTTACATCGAGGTCACGCCGTCAGCCCAGAGTGAAGTCACGGGACTTCTCAAGCAGGTCGCCGCCGCAAGCCGCAAGGAAGCCGGCAATGAGCGCTACGACATTCTCCAACGGATCGACCGCAAGAATCAGTTCGTCATCCTGGAGGCCTGGACCGATCTGAGGGCTGCCGAAGCCCATGCGGGCGGTGACGCACTGAAGCAGTTCAAGGAGAAGCTCAAGCCACAGCAGGTCAGCTTCTACGACGAGCGCCCAAGCAACGGCATCGCGGTCGCTGCATCACCGGCATCGATCGGCAAAGGCGCGATCTTCGCCGTCACCCATGTGGACGTCACCCCGCCCAACAAGGACGATTGCATCGTCATGCTCAAGAAGCTCGCTGAGGACAGCCGCAAGGAACCGAATTCCCTGCAATTCGAGGCATGGCAACAGAACAACCGGGCAAACCACTTCACGGTCACAGAAGTGTGGAAGAACCGTGCCGCGATTGACTCCCATATCGTGACTGCCGGCACCAAGGAATTCCGCGAGAAGCTCGGGCCTATGAGCGGAGCGCTATACGACGAGCGGCTCTACAGGAGCCTGTGACACTATAGCAGATTGCGATCATTTTCGAATCACATCCCGTTGTCGTCGCTGGGCTTCTCCCGGCGAGCCAGAATTCTTGAGCACGGAGCATCACCAATCGAGGTGGCCGGGACAAGCCCGGCCACGACTCGAGAGGGAAAGGCAGGTGCTCAAACCTCACCGGAATCCACCTAAGTTTCAGCAGTCTTAATTTGCGTTTCTGGGGCGCGCCGCAAACAACGAGCTCCGGAACCCGTCCAGCCACGGTGTGACCGCCCTTGTTGGGTCACAGTTGATGAGGCCCGCCTGACCTACGATGCGCAGCGATGCCACGCATGTCGTGCACGTCACGATCGGCAAGTGCAGCCGCGATTTCGCGCTTGTCGAAGGTCCTGCCGGTCTCGTCTTCGATCAAAACGGGCACCCGTCCGGTTTCCCTGACGTGGCTTGCCCACGACAGCGCCTCATCGAAGTTCGGGAATTCCTTGAACAGCATGCGGTCCTTGTGGATTGGCGAAACCGCGTCGGTCCCGGGCGGACCGCTGTAGACTTTGAATGTCATGAATCTTGCTCCTTCACGCCCAGCCCTGGCAAGCTCCCGCAGCGCTGCCGCAAGAAGCGATGGCCGGCACATAAGCGGCGTGCAGGGAAGTCTCAACCCGGTGGTTTTTTCAATGCCTTGAAAACGCGCGCTGCCCAATATTGCGGCTGCGGCAAAAGGACGGCATAAGGGTGTTCCAGGCGAGTCGGCTGGCAAAGAGAAGCTGCAAAAGGGGGGCTAGACATGTCACTTGAAATGACGTTGCTCATTTGGTCAGTCGCACTGACCTTCATTCAGATGCTCGTCGCAGTATCCGGCGCCATAGTCCAAGTCGGTTTGTCGGAACTCGCCGGCAACCGCGAGGACCTTCTGCCGGCGACCGGTTGGGCCGGGCGGGCGCAACGGGCCCACCGCAACATGCTCGAAAGCCTCGTGTTCTTTGCGGTGCTCATTCTGGCGACCGAAATCACCAACCGGAATAGTGCGATGACGGGATTTGGGGCGCAGCTCTTCTTCTGGGCACGAGTTGCTTATGCCATCGTCTACCTTGCCGGCGTGCCGTGGGTGCGGACCGGCGTGTGGAGCATTTCGATGATCGGGCTGATCCTGATTTTCCTTCAGCTGGTCTGACCAGGGCGCCTCAAAGTCCTTGCGGGTTTCTTGTTCTCTCCTCGGCTTGCGGGGGAGAGACGGTGCTTCCGCATCACATTCGGAACACCCCGAACCGCGTCCGTGGAATGGGGGCATTGAGCGTAGCGGAGAACGCCAGCATCAGGACCCGGCGGGTCTCGGCGGGCGTGATGATGCCGTCGTCCCAGAGACGTGCAGTGGCATAGTACGGATTGCCCTCGATGTCGTATTGTTCGCGGATCGGCTGCTTGAATTCCTCTTCCTCGATCTCCGACCATTTGCCGCCGCCAGCCTCAATGTTTTCGCGTTTCACAGTCGCGAGCACGCTCGCCGCCTGCTCACCGCCCATGACCGAGATGCGTGCATTGGGCCAGGTGAACAGAAAACGCGGCCCGAAGGCGCGGCCGCACATGGAATAGTTGCCGGCGCCGTGCGAGCCGCCGACGATCACGGTGATCTTCGGCACGCGCGCGCATGCAACGGCGGTCACCATTTTTGCGCCATCCTTGGCGATGCCGCCCGCCTCGTACTGGCTGCCGACCATGAACCCTGCGATGTTCTGGAGGAACAGCAGTGGGATGCGGCGCTGACCGCACAGCTCGATGAAATGTGTACCCTTGAGCGCCGATTCGGAAAACAGGATGCCGTTGTTTGCGACCACACCGATCGGAATGCCGCCGAGATGCGCAAACCCGGTCACCAACGTCGTTCCGTACAGTGCCTTGAACTCGTCCAATGCGGAGCCGTCGACCAGCCGCGCGATGACGGCGCGGACGTCGAACGACTTCCGCGGGTCGG
The DNA here is from genome assembly GCA_035311445.1 of Xanthobacteraceae bacterium. Lineage (GTDB taxonomy): Bacteria > Pseudomonadota > Alphaproteobacteria > Rhizobiales > Xanthobacteraceae > JAJPKK01. Next base: position 56,871 of record DATGCX010000096.1, read on the forward strand.
CCGGCACAAGGCCATCAAGCTCGACCGGGTCGCAGACCGGATCGGCCGGCGCTGCGAGCGCGATGTTGGCACACTTGCTGACGTTAAGATTGGCGGTGATACGACGGCAGATGGCCAGTGCATGATGGTCGTCCGCTGCGTAGTGGTCAGCTACGCCGGAACGGCGCGCGTGGACCTCCGCGCCGCCCAGATCCTCAGCGCTCACCACCTCCCCGGTCGCAGCCTTTACGAGCGGCGGACCGCCGAGAAAAATAGTGCCCTGGTTGCGCACGATCACGGTCTCGTCCGACATCGCCGGCACATAGGCGCCGCCCGCCGTGCACGACCCCATTACGACGGCGATCTGGGCGATACCGGCGGCCGAGAGATTGGCCTGGTTATAGAAGATGCGGCCGAAATGGTCGCGATCGGGAAACACCTCGGTCTGGCGCGGCAGGTTGGCGCCACCGGAATCGACCAGATAGACACACGGCAAGCGGTTTTCGAATGCGATCTCCTGCGCCCGAAGATGCTTCTTCACCGTCATGGGAAAATACGTGCCGCCCTTGATAGTGGCGTCGTTGGCAATGATGACGCATTCCTGCCCCTCGATCCGGCCGATGCCGCTGATCAACCCGGCGCCATGAATCGCCTCCTCATACATGCCGTTCGCCGCCAACGGCGACAGCTCCAGGAAAGGAGTGCCGGGGTCAATGAGCCGCAGCACCCGCTCACGGGGTAACAATTTGCCGCGCGCAGTATGACGCTCACGCGCGCGGGCTGGCCCTCCCAGCGCCGCTTCGGCGCGACGGCGGTTCAGCTCCTCGATCAGTTCGGACATCCGCGCCGCGTTGGTACGGAATTCGAGGCTCTTAGTGTCGACCAGCGAATCGAGAATCGCCATGGGCTCCTCCGATTCGCGGAACCTGCCTTGGCGCGCGGATTAACGCAAACCTTTGGCCGCGGCGTCAGGTCCGAGCGCCGTTAGCTGAGCCCTCTGGCGATCGTCCCCGTCCACTCACCGGATCGCCATGCCGATTCGCTCGTAACGAATGGCGGGCTGCTTCTTGCCGGAGGCGCGATCGATCGAAAGAAAGATCATCTCAACTCGGCCGACGAGATTTTCGAACGGCACGTATCCGACGGCACTCAACACGCGACTATCGGTCGAATTGTCGAGATTGTCGCCCAGCATGAAATAGTGGCCAGGTGGCACATTATAGACTTGGGTGTTGTCCAGGAAACCGTTGTCCTGAATGTCGAGTGCAAAATAGCTGACCCCGTTCGGCAGGGTCTCGCGCCAGCGCCTGAACTTGCTTCCTTCGTCCGGATCGACAAAATCCTCGACGCGTTCGCGCGCGACCGGCATACCATCGATGTGGAGAGCGCCGTCGATCATCTGGATACGATCGCCCGGTAGGCCGACGATCCGCTTGACGTAGTCGGTCGAATCGTCCTTGGGCAGGCGGAACACCACCACGTCGCCGCGCTTAGGTTCGAAGGAGAAGATACGGCCGGAAAACAGCGGCGGCGAGAACGGTAGCGAGTAGTGGCTGTAACCGTAAGCATATTTCGATACGAAAATATAGTCGCCGACGAGCAGCGTCGGCTCCATTGATGCGGCCGGTATGTTGAATGGCTGGAACAAGAACGTCCTGATCGGCAGCGCAATCAGAAGCACCGCCAAAAAAGACCCAACGGCGAGATTGAACACCGCGCGCCACCAACCAAAAGCTTGCACCCGCTTGAGCATGGCGAGCATGGCTATGATCATCCATACCGTCATCACGAAACCGATCACGCGCAAGCCGATCACAAGCGCGGGGGCCGGGCTGCTTGCAGGACCTGCTGCTGCAAAGAGTTGCAGGCCGGTGAGGCCGGCCAGATAGATCACGAGAGCCAGGCAAAGAGGCACCATTCCCCAGGCGAATACGGCGCGCATTTGAGCGGGCGAAGCGCGGCCGCCAAATATCCGGCCAGCCCAAGTGAGAAGGAGGGCATTTACGTAAAGGCTCACGGCGCCCACGACTGCGGCGACGACCGCCGTCCCCGCAAGGAATCGCCAGTCGAGCAACGCGGTCGCCAACCCTACGCCAACCAATGTTGAGACGATCTGGGATGCAGTGCCAAGGGTCGCCAGCGGCAATAGATGTCGCTTCGACTTCGTCGCCAGCACCCTTTCGATCGTGTCGCCGGGCGTGAACCAGACCGAAAGCCAGAGTGACCGTTTCGGTTTCCCATCGGCGGCAGACGTCATGGCCAAATCTCCTCAGCTCACCGCCAAAGGCGCCAGCGCGTCGATGTCGGTGACCACATCAATCACGGCCGGTCGGTTGGCGGCGAGCGCCTGGGCGAGGGCGGCCGGGAATGCGCTCGCATGCTCCACCCTGATGCCGAGCGCGCCCATGTCCTCGGCGATTCGGGCAAAGTTCACCTTGTTGAAGATCCATAGCGAGCGGCCGCCTTCGGTCTGGGTGCCGCCGTAGACTCGATCGAACCCCCGCTTCGACTGGTTGCCGCTGCCGTTGTTGTTGACGACGGTCACGGCGTTGATCTGCCAGCGCACTGCGGTCTCGACCTCGCCGATGTGATACCAGAACCCGGCATCGCCCGTGAACGTCACCACCGGCCGGTCAGGACACGCGCATTTGGCCCCGAGCCCGGCCGGGAACGCCCAGCCCAGATGGCCGGCGCTGCGCATGTAACTCTGGCACGGACTCGTCAGATCGTACATGCCGCCCATCCACATACCGGCATGACCGGTGTCGACCACCACGATGGCGTCCTCTGGCACGTGTCGCGTCAGCTCGCTGCACAGCCGCTCGGGGCGAATCGGCACCGCGTCAGAGATGAGCAGGGATTGGTATTTTTCCCACCACTCCCCGCAGATCTTCCGCGTCTCCTCAACCCAAGCCTTGCGTTTTGCGGCGCTGGTGCGATCGGCGGCGGCCAGCATGCGGACGAGCGTGGCCTTGGCATCGCCGTTGACGGCGGCGCGCAGCGGATAGTTGCGCCCGAGGGCTTCCGGATTGATGTCGATCTGGATCGCGGGGGTGCCGATGGGCGGCACGGCCCAGAAATGTGTGGTCATGCCGCCGGCCTCGCTGCCGATGAAGCAGACGAGGTCGGCGCGGTTGACCACGCGGTTCGCGCTCTCGCGCGAATAGGAGCCGACCACACCGATCGAGAGCGGGTGTGTGCCCGGAATCGCATCCTTGCCGTTGAGTGAGGTCGCGGCCGGAACCTGCAGCACCTCAGCAAGCGCAACCACCTCGGCCTGTGCATTTGAAGCGCGCACGCCGCCGCCCGCGATGATGACCGGACGTTCTGCGGCCTGGAGCACCTTGAGCGCCTCAAGCACGCTCGCCTGGTCGGGCTCGGGCCGGAACGGCGGAACCCGGGAGAACTGCGGCTCACACAAGGGTTCCATTTCAGCCTCCTCGGCGTCGACCTGACCTTCGTTGCCGCGGAACTGCAGATGCACCGGGCCCGGCGTGCCCGACACCGCGACCCGAAAGGCCTGCCGTATCATGTCGGGAAAGCGTGACACGTCGTCCACGGTGGCATTGAACTTGGTTACCGGCTCGAAGGCCGGCATGTCGTCGACCTCCTGGTAGACCTTGCGGAACTTGGTGCGCGGCTCGCGCCCGCCCGTCATCGCGATCACCGGAGCATGCGCGAGCCAGGCATCCCGCAGGCCAGCCGCGAGGTTGAGGGCGCCGATCACCTGCGCCATGCAGATGCCGGGCTTGCCGGAGGCGCGGGCGTAACCGTCCGCCATGTAGGCGGCGGATTTCTCGCCATGGACATGGAGGCGCTTAATGTCACTGCGACGCTCCATCTCCACAAAGCTTCGCCGCAACACGGCCGGTACGTGAAACACATGCGTGACGCCGTAGCCGTTGAGCATGTCCGCCATGCATTCGGCGCCGAGCATTTTCTTGCGATTATGGCCGAGCATCATGGCCTGGCTTTCGGATCATTTTCATCTGGCATACCTGCTGAAGCATTTTGCCCTGGAACTGGATATCTGCTGGAGTGTGCCGACGCTACCGTTGAGATTGGCCATCGCGACTTGCGCCGGAGGCGGGAGGCGCTCTGGCGAGCAGTTCTTCGGCTTCCGCCAGTGCCATGTAGTGATCCGCGATCAGTTGGTAGTGCCTGCTGATTTCGGCTGCCCCGCGATGCGAGCCATGAGCGTGGCGAGGCGGCGGCATTCGTCCGCCCGATCGCGATAACGCACACCCTTGCTGAGGGATTTCGACATGGTACGTCCCCAATGAAACCACGACGGTTAGTATGTCTAGTTCGCCGTTGGCACTCGTCAAGGCCGAGTGCCAAGCAGAAATCAGCCTACGGAATCATAATATTAGGGATGCGTCGATTGCGTCGATCGGACATTGGGGCGCGATCCGACGGGCTTGGCGCGCCTCCTTTGTCGCTGACATAAGATGACGTGTCTCTGACATAAGATGACGGCGCTGGGGTGCCATCGCTTCGCTGACGTTGAGATTGATTGCGGGAAATCATGAACGCCGGCAGCGCGCCACGCAGACGCAAAAAATGTTGCGTCGAAAACGGCCAACGCAAACTCTGCCGCTCGATACTCTTCGGCGATTGCCAAATTAATGAAGACGTCCTGAATTTCTCAGCAACCTCGCACCGCGATCATACTTCCGGCGAAATTTGGTGAAAACCTTTAGTTCGGTGCTTTAAATCGCCCCGAGTACCCCCATGCAACAGGTATTGACCGGTGCCGCCTTCGTGGCGGCGCTTGGCTTTCCAACGACAATCGAAACTGGTTTGCGGCCCGACGCGAGAGCCATCGCATCTGAGGTGGCCCATGGCCTCATCAGAGGAATAATCCTTGGATCGAATGTGTGGGCTTACAGTTCCGGTCTGGTCCCAGCCCACATCGAATCGAGGGTGACGGCCAGCGGATACGCGTTGGCCCCCGCCACCGATCGCTATTCGGTCGCCGCCGAATAAGCCGGTTCGGCCGCGCCGCAGGTCCGTCTATCAATGGTTGACGAAGCCGGGCATGCCTCGGCATCGCGAGGAGGCGTTGGCCCCTGCGCGGACCAAGGCGCAGGGGATGAGGGAGGACAAATGGCTCCGAGTGTGCCGAGCCGGCACGGCGAAGGCCGGTGCATCGTCGATGTCGAAGGTCGATGTCGAAGCGGTGAGCACGCCGTGCAGTCGCAAATAGCCGTTGGCCCTTGTGCGGACGAAGGCGCGGGGACCAAACAAGGAATAATGGCCGCGCGTGCCGGGCAGGCACTGCATGGGAAAGGGGGCTTGTCCCGCTCACTCTTGACTTATATTCGCACGTGACCGACACGTTGCGGAGCGAGGCAGCAGCTTGATTGGGGTTTTCGGGCTGCGAGGCTTCGCCAAAAGCTTGTTGGGTTAGCAACGCGGTACAGCCTGCTGCCAGCGCCGAAGGGAGAATCAAGGTATTTCAGGCACCTACGGCGACGTGCCAGAGTGGTTATGGAGCGGTCTGCAAAACCGTTTACCCCGGTTCAATTCCGGGCGTCGCCTCCAAAGAAATCAAAGACTTAGCAAGGGTCGAAAAAATCAGTCAGGTTAACGTCAGCGGATAGTCAGCAAAACAGCCGGCTCGGGGTTGAGGGGCAATATGTCGCGCGGAGAACTGATCAGGGCCGCATGGGCGGCGCGCACCGCTCATGATTGGAACCCCGAGACGCACGGCCGAGGGCTTGAGCCGCTGCACATATCGGTGTCTGGATTGAAAAACGTCGAGCATTTTAAGAACATGAAGCCGCTCGCGGCGCCTCCCACCTTTGAATTCTGGTTTGAGACCGCCAAGCAAAGTGGCCGCGGCTATGACGCCATCGTTGGTTACGATGAGACGAGGCGCGACGGGGTAGAGGGTGTCGTGGTGGAGAAGCGATAGTTGCGTCCGCAACCATCTTGTGGCATGGCCGCTCCATGCCCGCCCGCCAGCTCGCGAACATCCGCAGTGCTGACGACCTGGTCGAGGCTTTGCGCGCGCGTGCGATTGAGCGGGAACTACCTGCCTCGGGCTCGATGAGTTGAGCGGCTTGGCGAGCGGCCACACCTCCAAGACATTTTGCGGACTGCGAACGCTCGGCTAGGTCAGCATGCCGGCGCTCTTTGGACGCCTTGGGCGTGGCGCCGGTGCTCATCGAGGATCCCAAGACCATCCGAACGATGAGCCACTGGACGGCCCGCTCGCTGCCCGGTCTCGCCGGGTGAATCAGGCCGGCGTCACGATTTTTACAAGACAGCATCATCGTTCTGTCAGACTCTTGTGAGAGAGTTGGTCAGTGGGTCAATTCAATTGGGCCCTGAGTAACCCCCATGAAACCGATATTAACCGCCGCCACCCTAGCGGCAGGTCTGGGCGCTGCGACGACGAGCGCAAGCGCCCAGCAGGACATCGCGTCCGAAACGGCCCGCAGCGTCATCAATGGAATAATCCTTGGCGGGAAGGTTGGGCCAGACATTTACAGTTTCGTTCCAGCCAACATCGAATCAAGGGTGATGGCCAGCGCAACGGCTCAAATCGCGGCCCGGAAAAGGCCTGGATATGCTCGGTTGTTGATCCGCAACGGGATGCCTCGACCGCCAGGCTGAGTCGCGTGGTCAATGCGCGGCGAGCGTTCGGTGAAAAACCCCTCCCCTTTGATGGGGAGGGTGTCGTC
>DATGCX010000097.1:0-2623 GCA_035311445.1 Xanthobacteraceae bacterium
CACCGGCGAGGTGCTGGCCGATCCGCATCTCAAGGCGCGCGAGATGATCGTCGACGTGGACTACCCGACCCGCGGCACCTATCAGACGGTCGGCTGCCCGATCAAACTGTCGGATTCACCCGTCGCGGTCAGCCGTCCGCCGCTGCTGGGCGAGCACACCGACGTGCTGCTTGAATCCCTGTGCGGGGTCGAGCCCGATGAAGCGAAACGTCTACGCCAGGAGGGGGTCGTCTAGCGCGGCGTGACTTTCCCCGCCGGCTGCTGCGCGCGCGCCACAAGCGGCCACGCGGCTGTGGCACCGCCGAGCGTGGCTAAGAATTTTCGTCGTCCGACGTAGCTTGCCATGTGACCCTCCAGGTGGGGTCATTCATGCAATGAGGGATCATACCACGCTTCCATCGCTCTGCGGGAGCGGCAACGATCTCCGTTCGAACATGCGGCGTCCGCTGATAGTAACAATGGCCTCAAAACAGAAAACAATTTGAAAGGCACTCGACCGAGGGGTTCTTGACGGCGGCGGGGACAGGGCTGGTCCAGCGGAGGGTTTCCAATAGGGTCGAAGGGGCGTTTTTGGGGCCTTCTCGCAGCTGGCGCTGACAATTCTTACCCTCTGCCCGGCGGCGGCACCTCGGTGATGAGCCGGGCGCCGCGCTGAAACGTGACGTAGTCCCACAACCACGTGAACGCGACGATGAACCGATTCTTGACCCCGATCAGGAAATAGATGTGGGCCAAGCTCCAGAATAGCCATCCGATGAAGCCCTTGAGGCGCAGGCGGCCGAACTTCACCACCGCGGCCCGCCGCCCGATGGTGGCGAGCTCGCCCAGGTTCCGATAACGAAACACAGGCAAAGATTTCCCCGCGACGCGCGCTGCAATGAGACGGCCGACGTAGCGGCCCATTTGCTTCGCCGCCGGCGCGACACCTGGAACCGGCTCGCCCTTCTCGCCCTGGACTGCAGCGGCGTCGCCGATCACGAACACCTCGGGATGGTCCGGGACCGACAGATCGGGGCGGACCAGCACGCGCCCGGCACGGTCGTGCGGCGCGCCGAGCCAGGAGGCGGCGGGCGATGCCACAACCCCCGCCGCCCAAATGGCGGCGCCGGCGTCGATGCGGCCATGGTCCAGCTCCACACCGCGTCGATCGCAGCTGGTCACGCGGGTGGAGGTCCGCACGTCGACGCCCATGCGGGTGAGCGCGCGCTCGGCGTAGCGCGAAAGATCCTCGGGCAAGGTCGGCAGGACGCGCGGACCGGCCTCGAGCAAAATGATGCGCGCGCTGCGCGGATCGATTCTGCGAAAATCCTTGGCCAGGGTCTGGCGGGCAATCTCGGCGATGGCCCCGGCCATTTCGACGCCGGTCGCTCCTCCACCGATGATGACGAAGGTCAGCAGACGCTGCCGCTCGGCATCATCATTGCCGGCAAGCTCGGCTTGCTCGAATGCCAACAGAATGCTTCGGCGAATGCGGGTCGCATCTTCAATACGCTTGAGCCCGGGTGCAAACTCGGCCCAATCGTCATGCCCGAAATAGGAATGCGTCGCGCCGGTCGCGATCACGAGATAGTCGTATGACATCGGACCTGCATTGGTCTCGACGAATTGCGCGCCCAGGTCGACAGCCCTGACCTCCGCCATGAATACCGTTGCATTCCGTTGCTGTCGCAACATGTGCCGGATGGGCCAGGCGATCTCGGCAGGCGACAACGCCGCGGTCGCCACTTGGTACAGCAGCGGCTGAAAGCAATGATGATTTTGCCGATCGACGACGATCACGTCGACGGCAACCCGGCTGAGCGCCTTCGCGGCTTCGAGGCCACCGAAGCCTGCACCCACGATGATGACCCTCGGACGCTGTTGCGGCATGCGGTTTGAACCTGAGTTCGCCGGGTCGGACAATGGTTGAACACGATGGTTGTTTGCGTGGGTTTGAATGTCACCGATATCTCATTCTTGGCCGGGGGCCTGGCTCGACTTTAAATTTCACTAGCCGCAATGCCGGTAGCGGTCCGCCGCACGGTTTCACAGCGGCTGTTACGAGCTGGGGTTTTCGCCTTTGCTCAAATCAGCCTTCTGCCAGTCATACTTGCCCACTCCTTGGACAAGCAGAAACTGACATTCCGCTGCTGATTCATTCAAGATGTGGTGCGCGGTGCCTGGCAGAATCTTGTATCTTTCACCCACATCGAGCTGATGGCGATGGTGGGGGCTGCGGGTTTCGATGGTAAGCTTGCCCCGCAGCACAAAATAATGGTCGGTGCTCTCGCTGTGGTAATGCCAGGGAATCTCCTCGCCATCAGTCAACGTGAAGACACGAACCTGAACGTCCGCGCCGACAGCGACGGGTTCCACGTTTTTCACCTGATAGTCAGGCATGCGTCGCGACCGAATCTCCGCTGGCGCCAATGAAGCAATGGCAATCGCTCATGGGTTCTGGCCGGCGGCTGAGAAGGCCCGGCCGGCGGCTTTCTATTGGTCCCGACCTTCTACCCTAGTCGGTGGGCTCGATATGGGCCTCCTTGGCGAGCTGCAACATCTCGGCGAAGTCTTCTCTGAAGAATTCACCGAACTGATCGATGCTCATCTGCTTTGGCTCGACGCCGAGCTTGGCGAGCTTCTC
>DATGCX010000098.1:0-2034 GCA_035311445.1 Xanthobacteraceae bacterium
CGCTCCGACCACTGCGGCATGCGTGAACAAAGCTCTTGCCGACCAGGAGCCGTTCACACCTGGCCCTCAACGTCGGTTCGCCGCGCTGCCACAACCTTTTCGGAGTCGGAGGTACACCGGACTTGTCGCGGACATCGCGAAAACGGCGCTCACGACCCGCCACCGACATAAATTCGGCGACTGAAATTCTGCAGTGCACCAGGCTGTTGGTGGTGCTATCTTTTGGGCGCTCGCAAGCGGGAAGCTGACCACGAATTGGCACTAAGCTTTCTTTGGTGACCAGCCATAAGCTTTGGCGCAGGCACCGCCCATCAACGTGGCCCGTTCGGTGTCGCTTATGCGGTCTGCCTTCAGGAAGGGCTCGACGGCCTGCTCGTAGTTGACAACGGCGAACGCGCGCGTCCAGTCTGTGCCCCACAGGCAGCGGTCGAAACCCCAGGCGTCGAACACGCGCGCGAGGGGATCCCAGATGTCCGGGAACGGGGACGGCTCCCGGGACAGCGTGCAGGCGCCGGTGACCTTAATCACTGCGTTTTTGCGTTTGGCGAGTTCCAGCACCTTGGGGAGGTCGGCCCAGGGTTGCGGCGGCGCGGGTGGCACGCTCGGCTGCAGGATTCCGAGATGATCGATGATGAAGCGCACGTCGGGGTGGCGGTCGATCAGCGCGGTGCCCGCGTCGATATTGCCCCAGAACAGGATATTGACTGGGAAATCGTTTCTGACGGCTGCGCGCAGGATGCGATCGAAGCCGGGGTCGTCGGGCGCGCGCTTTGATTCCTTGGTCATGATCATGCGGATGCCGACCGTGCCCGGCGTCTCTTTCCAGTCGGCGATGACATCGGCCACCGCCGGATCGTCGGGGTTGACCGGCTTAACCAACGCGAACTTGTCAGGATGGGCCTTTTGCACCTCCACCGCATAGCTGGCGTCGTACTGGTACATCGAAAAGGGGGAAATATAGATCGCACCGTCGACGCCCACCTTGTCCATCGCCGCCACCATCTCATCGCCGGTGACGTGAGGAGGCCAGTTGGGCACGCTGTGCCAGGGCCGCTGCGGCGTGTTCGCCGCGTAGGCATGGACCTGGGCATCGATGATCGTCGTCGGCGACGCTCCACTGGGTCGGAGCTGTGCTTTGGCATGCGCTCCGTGTAGCAGCGCCGGCCCGGCCGCAGCCAGCGCCGCCCCGGTCCGCAGAATGCTGCGCCGGTCGATAAGCCTGTCTTCGGCAGTTCGTTGGTTGACCATTGTCCCTCCATCGCGGATCGGAGCCACGCTCTCCGGTCGTTAAAGATTGAAGCCTGGCATTGGCCCCCGGTCAAGGAAACCGGACCGCGCAGGCGCCGGGAGCGCTATCTTGCTCGCACCGACGGATGAAACTGCCAGCGGTCACGAAGGCTCCAAGAAGCCTAAAGGGATCCCAATAACGGTGTAGGCGGGACCGCGGTGTTAGGGGCTACCGGCGGCCGCTGCTTGCCGTGGCACCATTTGCAAAAACTCCTGAAGTTCCTGTTTGTAGAACTTTGCGTACGCGGTGGTGAGGTGTCCGCTCGTCTGCTCACTTGCCGGGATGAGAAACAGCTTGCCGTTCTTAACCCGTCTCATGGCTTCCACTGTGACGCCGGTTTCCGGCGGATTGCGTTCATCGTCAGCGGAGTTGATGGCAAGGACCCATGCCTTGATTTTCTCAAGCCCCGGCGCGGGGTCGTAGTCGGCGGATGAGCCCCATGCCCACAGGAAATCATTGGCGTCTGCGGTCATCGGTGCAGCAAGGCGGGCGTCCACAATCTTGTCGGCCAATTCGCGTGTTGGTGCCTGCTTTTGATAGTTAAGCGTGCCGCCAGCTGTCGCAATCCCATAGAATATGCTGGCATATTTCAAAGCGTGTGGTTGAATCGTGTAATCGCCATTATTGTAGTCGGGATCATTACGAATGGTCTCAAGCATCATTCGCCGCAGCATCCAGTTGCGGCTCGCCATCGCCGTTGGTTGGGAGGCCATCGGCACCAATGCGTCCATATACCCGGGATGCCG
>DATGCX010000099.1:0-17289 GCA_035311445.1 Xanthobacteraceae bacterium
TGATGCGGTGGCCGGGCGAACGCTGGCGCGTAGACCAGGGGCTCGCCGACTGGATCTTCGCGCGCGATTACATGCTGGGCCGGCATCCAGAAATGGAGGCGAGAGTTGAAAGTTTCGTTGCACGAGTCCTCGCGTGCGCGCGCCGCGCGGACGTGGACGAGATTGTTGTCGCCGGCCACAGTTTCGGCGCCACCATCGCGGTCGATGTGCTGGCGCGTGCCTTCGAGCGCGCTCCCGAGCTTGGGCGCCGCGGACCGAAGCTGTGTCTTCTCACCATCGGGGCGACCATTCCGAAGATCGCCCTGCATCCAAAGGGCGAATGGTTGCGCGAGAAGACACGCCGTCTGGCGGCCGAATCGTCGCTCGCCTGGGCCGAATACCAGGCTCGCCACGACTTCATCAGCTTTCACAAATTCGATCCCGTGAAGCTCACCCGGTTCGACAGCAACCACGAACCTGGCAGGCCAGTCATCCGCCGGGTGCAGATCCACCAGATGCTCAGCGCGCCGACCCTGCGTCGGTTCCGCTTCGACTACATGCGGCTGCACTATCAGTTCGTGATGGCGAACGAACGGCGCGCGGCCTACGATTATTTCATGCTGATGTGCGGTCCCGCGCCGTTCGTTCGTACGGTCATGCAGCCGAATGGGCCCGAGGATCTTTACGCCACCGACGGTTCGCTGCTTGATGCCGTTGCGAGTGGTCTGCCATGACGCCTCTCATCGCCAAGCTGGTGTGGTGGACGGGCGTCGTCGGCTGGTATGTGATCCGATATCCGCACCAGCGGCGTGCGCGTAAAACCCCGACCGCATCACGCCGTGAACTGACGCGGGAACGTGTCCTGCTGGCGATCTCGTTCGCCGGCCTGTTCATAATCCCGGTGATCTACGTGACGACCGGCGAGCCGCGGTTCGCGGACTATCCATTCCGTCCGGTGCTGGCGTGGCTCGGAACATTGGTGTTCGCTTTGTCGCTTCTCCTGTTCTACCACACCCACCGCGATCTCGGCCGCTTCTGGTCGGTGACGTTGGAAATCCGCCAGACCCATCGCCTCGTGACTACCGGGGTCTATCGCTATGTGCGCCACCCAATGTATGCGGCCTTCTTTCTGTGGGCGATCGCGCAGGCCCTGCTGCTGCCGAACTGGATTGCCAGCCTCGCGGGTCTCGTCGGCTTCGGCACCCTGTTCGGGTTCCGGATCGGACGCGAGGAACGCATGATGGAAGGGACGTTTGGCGATGCATACCGGGCATATGCGGCGCGCACTTGGCGCGTGCTGCCGGGCGTATTCTGAGGCTCCTTCGTCGTGTTGACTTCCAGGTCCGGCTACGCCGGAATGTGATTAGAAGCGAATGAAATCCGCAAACGCCTACTTCACATCCAGCGGCTCGGTCCCCCTCGGCTTGCCGGACGCATCCAGCGCGATCTTCTCGACCCGCGCCTCGGCCTGCCGCAGCAGGTGCTCGCAGCGCCGTTTGAGGGCTTCGCCGCGTTCATAGATCGCGACGGATTCCTCGAGCGGCACCTTGCCGTCTTCGAGGCGCTTGACGATCGCTTCCAGTTCCTCGATTGCCCGCTCGAAGCTCAACTGATCAACATCGGCGTGGGGCTTCTCGTGCAAGTTCGTCTCGGACATGGGCGTCGGCGTTCCTTTCATCCGTGCATCAGGGCGGTGACATGCGCCGCCACAGAGCGTGACAGGCCCTGCAGGTCATAGCCGCCTTCCAGCACCGAGACGACACGGCCCCTGGCACTTGTGTCGGCGATCTCCATGAGCTTTTGGGTCGCCCAGGCGAAGTCCGGCTCCAGCAGATTGAGGTTGGCGAGCGGATCGCGCATGTGGGCATCGAACCCCGCCGAGATCACCAGGAAGTCCGGACTGAACGCAGCAGCGCGCGGCAGGATCACGGTTTCGAACGCCGCGCGGAACTGCGTGCCGCCGTCGCCGGCCCGCAGCGGTGCGTTGACGATATTGTTGTGCAGGCCGCGCTCGGACCGCGCGCCGGTGCCCGGATAAAGCGGCATTTCGTGGGTCGAGCAATACATCACGGTCGGATCGGACCAGAAAATTTCCTGGGTGCCGTTGCCGTGGTGGACGTCGAAATCCACCACCGCGACGCGCTCGGCGCCGTGACTTCTCTGTGCGTGGCGGGCGATGATCGCCGCGGTGTTGAAGAAGCAGAAGCCCATCGGCCGCACGGTTTCGGCATGGTGGCCCGGCGGGCGCATGGCGCAGAACGCGTTGCAGACCTTGCCGGTCATCACCTCGTCGGTTGCCATGGCGGCACCCCCGATGGCGCGCAATACCGCCTCGAAGGTGCCCGGCGACATCGATGTATCGGCGTCGAGCCGCACCATCCCCTCGCTGGGATTGGCGTGGCGAATCTCCTCCACATAGTCGCGTGGATGGCAGTAGGTGAGCATGTCGAGCGTCGCGGTCGGCGCCTGCTCGCGCGCGAGCATCTGGAAACTTTCATCCTCCAGCGCCCGGTCAATGGCGCGCAGCCGGTCCGGCCGTTCCGGATGCCCGGCCGGGGTCAGATGATCGAGGCAGGCCGGATGGGTGACCAGGAGGGTCGTCATGTGTGCTGCCGATCTTGGCTTACGCGGAAAGGAAAGTCGTCGTCGGCTCTATTTAGCGACTTCAAGGATTGCGATTTCCTTTTTCAGCAGCTCGTTTGTAAGCTCTGAGAGCGGCATACCTTTTCTTGTGGCGAGCGCAACCAGGTACGCCTGCACGTCAGCTTCCAGGTATATGGGCAAGCTGATTCTCGCATCCGGCGGATAGAATTTACCCCGGACTCCGCCGGAAAAGTCAATTTCGGCCGGCATGTCATCATCGTCCGGAAATGGGGCTGCACTCATGGTCAAGCCTTGAAAGTTTAGCAGTCTGGTGATTGAGAGCCAACCGCAACAGCAAACTGCAAGCCTATAGCGGTCCAATGGCAGTTTAGCAGTCTGGTGATTGAGGGCCAACCGCAACTCCTCGCGGCGCCGCGGATCACCTATCGCGGTTCATGTTCGTAGGTATGTCGCTCGCGTCTTGTTGCCTTGCGTGCTGAAATCAGGCGTATCCGAACGTTGGTCGATCCCGTAATCTCGTATGTATGCGCTACAGCCAACAGTTTGCCGCTCGCTTCAAGCCAAGTGTAAACCAACGCTCTTCGTCATGGCTGTTCAGTTCATCATAGACCGTTAAAGCCGTGGCATCCATGAGCACTGTGGCGGCTTGGTCGAAGCTGATATCGTGCTTGTGCGCGTTCGATCGGGCCTTGGCGGGATCCCAGAGAAACTCGTACGGTTCCGTAACTCATGGCGGCTCTTCGGCCAAATTCCGTCACCGTTCGTCGCGCCGTGCCACAACGACGCCAGGCGGCGGCTGAATGTGGTCCGGGACGAAGAAGTCCGGGGCCAGCGGTTCCTGCGGGTCGACCCGGTAAGGCGCGAAGTCGGCCACGCCTTCGGCAGCCAGGAACGTATCGTCGATCAGGAATTGGCCCGAAAACGTCGCGGCCGGCTTGGCGAAGATGCGGTAGGCGGCCTCCGCCAGAATTTCAGGGCGGCGGGAGCGGCGCATGATCTCCTCGCCGCCGAGCAGGTTCTTGATCGCCGCCGTCGCGATGGTGGTGCGCGGCCACAGCGCGTTGACGGCGATGCCCACGGGCCGCAATTCGCCCGCCAACCCCAGCACCACCATGCTCATGCCGAACTTGGCCATGGTGTAAGCGGTGTGTGGCGCAAACCATTTCTCCCTCATGTCCAGGGGCGGGGACATCATGACGATATGCGGATTTTGCGCTTTCGTGAGATGCGGGATCGCGTATTTCGACACCATGAAGGTGCCGCGCGTGTTGATCTGATACATCAGGTCGAAGCGGCGCATGTCGGTGTCGGCGACCTTGGTCAGCGAGATCGCGCTCGCATTGTTGACGACGATGTCGATACCGCCGAAATGCGCCGCGGTGCGCGCGATCGCGTCCATGACCGCTGCCTCCTCGCGTACGTCGACGGCGAGCGCCAGCGCCCGCCCGCCGGCCGCCTCGATCTCGGCCGCCGCGGTGTGGATGGTGCCGGGCAGCTTGGGATGGGGCGTGTCGGTCTTCGCCGCAATCGCGATATTGGCGCCATCGCGGGCGGCACGCAGCGCCACCGCGAGTCCGATGCCGCGCGATGCGCCGGTGATGAAGAGCGTCTTGCCACGGAGGGACATGGGGGACTCCGGAGTGATGCGCCGATCTTCGATCGAGACACGTGGAGTGCGAAGGGGTCAAGAGCGGATCCGCTGGCTGACATAGAGGTCGGCCTTGGACCCGCCCGGCGGCGGCCTCGCCTCGCGCTCGATTTCCCTGAGAACAGGGAAAATAACAGGGAATTTTTGAAATTTCAGACCTTTTTAGCTATTTCCGCCGGGTTTTGGTGCCAATTTGCGCTGCAATTCCAATGCGCTGTGGACCGTTTCCCCGTTTCCCTGCTCGGCATGGACAGCGAATTTGTTTCGTCTGAACGGGGAATTAGGCTGCCGGAGCAGGGAATTCGCCAAGTCTGACGGGTTCAGTCGACAGCTTCGCGCGTCCGACAGCTTCGCGCGTCGAGGTGAGGAATAATCCTATTACAATCATATCGTGATAGTCCTCTTTTGGCAAGCGAACCCGACAGCCGCGTTATAGAGCTGACGACAAACGCGCCATTTGAGTCCCCTCCCCCGCAAGCGAGGGAGGGGAAGTTTGCGGCGCGTCCAGTCGCAAAATCGAAAGGCCTTGTTCTGCGGGCGGAAGCCTAGACAAAGAACGCCTTCTGCACCTCGTCGCCGAAGTGGTTGATGACCTTGACGCATGAGGGGCTCGCTCTGCGTCACGGTCGGAATGTCGTCGGGCGTCAGCACGAGCTGGCTGTCTGCCGTAAACGTCGCGTTCAGCGGCTTGCGGGGAAAGACGACGCGATAGCCTTCGACGTTGGGAAACCGGATTTCGCGCTCCGCACGATCTTCCATCGCCTTAACGCGGATCCAGACAAACCGCCGATTCCGTGGGCTAGGCCCTTTTGACCAGCATCGGGATTGGCGCCAGATCCAACGGCTGATAGTGCGCAAGCGTTTGCAAGCTCGCCATATTGGTGAATTCGACCAGGCGTGAGCGGCTGGTGATCAGCTGTTCCACGCGCAGCTGCTGCATCATGCGATTGAGATGCGGTACGCTCAGCCCCAGCACGTCGGCAATGACCTCCTGAGAGAACGGCAGATCGAAGCTTGTCTTTTCCGCGCGTCCGACCGCCAGTAACCGGGCATGAATCTCCAGGAGAAAATGCGCCAGCCGCTCGATCGGCGTGCGGCGGCCTAGATCGACGATGTGCTCGGCGTAGATCGCTGCTTCGTGCGCGGCAAGCCAGCTCAACGCCAAGCCGAACTGAGGCTGCTCGTGACAAAGCCGAGCGTATGAATCGAGCGGGCAGATGGTGTAAGTCAGGTCGCTCACCGCAACGACCGAGTAGATCGAACGATCGAAAAAGCTGACCGGAAAGCCAATGATGTCGCCCGGTAGGATCACATTGAGGATTTGCCTCTTCCCGCTGCGAAGCAGCTTGTAGCGGATCGCGTAGCCGTCCTTGACAAAGCAGAGATCGCGATACTCGTAGCCGACGACGATCAGGTCCTTTCGTTTTTTGACCAGCCGTTCGCTCTCGACGATGAGTTCAAGGCTGCTCAGATCAGCCGGGCTGAGTTTCATGAAACGCGACAGCCTCGCCACGAATGGATGTTCGGCGAGCGACATGTCGTGCGCAATTTGAGCCGCAATACTCATGGCGATGCTCACGGCCGCACCTTAAAGTTTTTTATTAATTCAGATCAATAAGTGGAATGAACGCCGACGCGCCGTGACGCGATGACGCAGCGCCGCTCGTGGGGCGAAAACGAATGAACATCGCGTTCCATGAATGTGCTTCGTTGTCTCATCAACGAAAGTGGCATTGACCGCATAATCTTTGCGGTTGGCTATAGAAACTATGCGCGACGTGCTGCCGCGCTGCCCCGAGCGGAGAGCACGCCGGACAACAACATCAAAAAGCGAGTCGAGACTGGCTCGAACACAGCAACAAGGAGGAACAAAGATGTCACGAAAAGATCAGGCGCTCGGCCGCGTGTCCCGTCGCACCTTGCTGCGGGCCGGCGCCGGCCTTGCCGGCGGCGCCGTGCTGCCGTCCGCGCTCACCGTGCCCGCCTTCGCTGTCGGCATCAGCGACAAACCGACGATAGGGACCTGGCCGGCCGGCTCGGAAGGCGACTCGGTCAATATCGGTGCCGCCGTGCCGCGCACCGGCACCTACGCGGTGCAGGGCGAAGATGAGCTCAAGGGCTGGCAACTCGCGGTCGAGCACATCAACAGCGGCGATCCGCTGCTCCAGAAGATCGCCCCTAAGGTCAGCAAGGGTCTGCTCGGCAAGAAGGTCAACTTGCTCGCCGCCGACAGCGCCGCCAAGCCTAACCAGGCCGTGCAGGAGATCCAGACCTTCATCAATCAGAACAAGGTCGTGCTGATGACAGGCTCGACCTCGAGCGCGGTCGCAGTTGCGCTCAACAAATTTGCGCAGCGTGAGAAGGTACTCTACGTGACTGGCATCTCCGGTTCGAACGATACGACCGGAAAGGACTGCGTGCGCTACGGCTTCCGCCAGAACTTCTATGGCGAGACGGCGGCCAACGCGATCGGCCCGGTGCTGGTCAAGCAGTTCGGCAAGAACCGGAAGGCCGCGTTCATGACTCCCGACTATACGTACGGCCACACCGTTACCAAGTCGGTGAACGACTATCTTACTAAGAATGCCGGCTGGACCATGGTGACCAACCAGATCTCGCCGCTCGGCACGCAGGACTTCAGCCAGTACCTCACCAACATCGCCAACTCAGGCGCCGAGTTCCTGGTCAACGTGAACTGGGGCCGTGACGCGGTGCTGTCGATCCAGCAGGCCAAGCAGTTCGGCATTCTGCCGAAAATGACACTGGTGGTGCCCTACCAGATCCCCTTCCTCGCCAAGGAAACGGGGCCGGAGCTCACCGCAGGCGTCTATGCCGCCACTGACTTCTGGTGGACGCTGGAAGACCGGTATCCGCTGGCCAAGATGTTCGTTGAGGCGTTCGACAAGAAGTACGGCTACAAGCCGGAGTGGGGCGCCAACAACGCCTATATGTCGTTTGCCATCTGGGCGCGGATGGTGTCGGAGGCGGACTCTTTCTATCCGCCGGACGTCATCAAGCAGTATGAGAAGGGCGAGAAGTTCGATTCGACCGTCGGCGAGGTCTCTTTCCGCAAGGAAGACCACCAGCTCGTCCGTCCGGTGATCATCGTCAAGGGCAAGGCACCCAAGGACATGAAGAACAAGGAGGACTTCTGGGAGGTCCTCGACGTCGTGCCGGGCGCGCCGCTGATGCAGAAACCCGATGCCTTCGGCTGCAACCTCGGCGACTACACCTGATCCCAACGTTACACGTCGTGCCGCGGGCGATCTCAGCGCCTGCGGCCCCGGCCTTGCGGCCGCCTGCCCGGAATTGCTCGACCAATGATCAATTGGGCCAACTTCATATCGCAATGCTTCAACGGCCTGGTGCTCGGCGCCCTGCTTGCGCTGATCTCATCGGGTCTGACCATCATCTACGGCACGCTCGGTGTGCTCAATCTCGCGCATGGCGCCATGTTCATGCTTGGCGGCTATGCCGGCTGGCTGACTTATAGCTACACGGACTCCTTCATCGCCGCGGTCCTCGCCGGCGCGATTTTCGTGATGATCGTCGGCGTATTGGTGGAGCGGGTGATCATCCGCCATTTCTACCATCGCTCGCACGAGGACCAGCTGCTGGTCACCTTCGGCCTCGGCATTGTTTTCGTCGAGACGGTGCGGTTCTTTTTCGGCAGCCTGTCGAAAACCGTGCCGCCGCCGGCGCCGCTGATCGGCATCACGCCGCTCGGTTTCATGTTTTACCCGACCTACCGCCTCGCGCTGCTGGGCATCGTCACGGTCGCGCTGCTGGCTCTCTACGTCGTGCTCTATCGCACGCGGATCGGCATGATCGTGCGCGCCGGTATCGAGGACTCCGTGATGGTCGATTCGCTGGGCATCGACGTCTACAAGGTCTTCATGCTGGTGTTCGGCATCGGCGCCATGGCGGCGGGCTTCGCCGGTATCGTCAACGCGCCAGTGGTCTCGATCGCGCCTGACGTCGGCGAGGGGATCCTGGTGCAGACCTTCGTCGTGGTCGTCATTGGCGGCGTTGGCTCGTTCCCGGGCGCCATCCTAGGCGGCCTGATCGCCGGCGAGATCATCAGCATCACCTCCATGTTCAACCCCGGCTACTCCTACGTCATGCTGTTCGTCGCTATGACGCTGGTGCTCGTGCTGCGTCCCTACGGACTGCTCGGCACGGCCGGCCGCGAATGAGCGCAGTCATCATATGCTCAGGCAACGCCCCTTTGTGGTCGAGGTTTTGACAGCCGCCGGGCTGATCGCGGCGCCGTTCGTCCTGCCTTACCTTGGATTCACGCCGACGACCATCAACCGCATCCTGGTCTGGGGTGTGTTCGGCATCGGCTTCGACATTCTGTTCGGTTTCACCGGTCTGCTCTCATTCGGCCAGTCCGCCTTCTTCGGCACAGGCGGCGTGGTTGCGGCCTATCTGCTCACAATCGTGAACTTCCCTTACGTGATGGCGGCGCTGGTTACCGGCATGATTGCGGCGGGCGTCGTTGGTTATCTGGTAGGGCTGATCGCGCTGAGGCGCACCGGCATCTATTTCGCCATGATCACCGTGGCGATCGCTGAGGTCTTCTTCTTCGTCGAGTTCAATCCGCTCTCGGCCTATACCGGCGGCGAGAACGGGCTGCCAGGCGTGCCGCCACCGGCGCTCTATCTCGGCTTCACCACCGTCCATTTCGATTCGGACTCGTTGCTCTACGCCTTCCTGGCGTTCTGGTACTTCGCCGGCATGGCGATCGCGCTGCGCATCGTGCGCTCGCCCATCGGCGCCGTGCTGCGAGCAATCCGCGACAATCCGGTACGCGCCGCCGCTGTCGGCCATAACATCCACGGCTACAAGCTGACCGCGTTCGTCATTGCAGCTGCATATGCTGGCTTCGCCGGGGGTCTGCTCGGCGTCATGCAAGGCTTCATGCCGCCGGACGCCTTCATGTTTGATACGTCCGGGCAGTTGGTGATGCAGACGGCGATCGGCGGCGCCGGTACGCTGTTCGGACCGCTGGTCGGCGCCACGGTGTGGCTCTATCTGAGTGACTTTTTGCAGACCACGCTGCATCTCGGTGCCACCTGGAAGCTGGTGCTCGGCGTTATCTTCGTACTGCTGGTTTGCTTCCTCCGCCGCGGATTGATCGGCGGCATCGAGGATCTCTACAGGGTCGTGATCGGCTCTAAGAAAAAAGCCGAGCCCGTTGAAGACGCGCCAACGATGGGCGTCACGGCAGAAGACGAGCAGAAGGCCGCCGCCGCGAACGTCGCGCGCCAACCGGCGATCGCAGCGATGCCGGCGCGCCACCGTGAAACCGACCGCAAGATCGGGCCGATCCTGCAAGCCAGGTGCCTTACCAAGCACTATGGCGGCCTCGCTGCTAACAGAGACATCGATTTTGCCGTCAATCACAGCGAGCTGCGCGGAATCATCGGCCCAAACGGCGCCGGAAAAACCACTTTCTTCAAGATGCTCACTTGCGAGGTGCCGCCCACGTCGGGCCAGATCCTGTTTGAGGGTCGCGACATCACCGGCATGACGGTGACCGACGTCTGCCAGCTCGGCCTCACCAAGAGCTACCAGATCAACCAGCTGTTCAACCGCCTGACCATGCGCGAGAACCTGACCATCGCAACGCTGGCAGAGCTGCGCGGCATCTTCAGACTCGATCTGTTCAAATCGCTGAAGAGCATCCCGGATCTCGACAAACAAGTCGAGCACACGCTCGAGCTGGTCGATCTGGTCGAGCGCGCCGACACCCCCGTGTCGGATATCGCCTACGGCGAAAAGCGGCGGCTAGAAATTGGCCTGGCGCTCGCGACATCCCCAAGCGTTTTGCTGCTCGACGAGCCACTCGCAGGCATGAGCCCGCGGGAGCGCGTTGAGACTGTGCGGCTGCTCAAGTCGATCGCCCGTGGCCGCACCATGATCATTGTCGATCACGACATGGATTCGCTCTTCGAACTGGTCGAGCGTGTCACCGTTCTGCAAGAGGGACGGGTGCTGGTTGAAGGGACGCCGGACGAAATCAAGGGCAACAGCAAAGTGCAAGAAGCCTATCTGGGCGGCGTGCACGGCGTGTTGGCGGCCGAATGAGCATCCTCGAAGTCACCGGTCTCAATACCTATTACGGGGACAGCCATATCCTCTTTGACGTTGCCTTGCACGTCGAGCGGAACGAGGTGGTGGCGCTGCTCGGCCGCAACGGCGCGGGGAAAAGCACGACTTTGAAAAGTCTAATGGGCGTGGTGACGCCGCGCGATGGCTCGATCGTATTCGACGGCGCCGAGATTGCGGGCATGAAGAGCCACGCCATCGCGCGCGCGGGCATGCAATTGGTGCACGAGGACCGCCGCATCTTCGGCAGCCTGAACGTCGAGGAAAATTTGGTGCTGGCCGGGCTCACGGCCCAGAGCCGCTGGCCGCTTGAGCGCATCTACGAGATGTTCCCGCCGCTGAAGGAACGGCGGGCAAGCCGCGGCACCGATCTTTCGGGCGGCGAGCAGCAGATGCTGGCGATAGCGCGCGCGCTCATCCGCGATCCCAAGATCATTCTGCTCGACGAGCCGTTCGAGGGACTGGCGCCGGTGATCGTGCGCGATCTTGTCAAGGCCTGCCGCGATCTCGCCGACGCCGGGCAGACGATCGTTCTGGTGGAGCAAAATCTCGCTGCCGCATTGACGCTGGCGCATCGCGCCTACATCATCAATAATGGCCATATCGCCCACGAAGGGCTAACCGGCGAGATCAGAGCGCGACCTAACGTCCTGGAACGGTATCTTGGCGTTTAGCGCGTAGCGCGCCTTGAAAACTGGCGATCTCGGCGGCCCACAGGATTGGGCGGCTCTGCACGGGTCGACAAATTGCCGCGAGTTGAAACTCGCTTGACGCGAATGACCGGTTCCCATTCCCTCCGTCAGGCGCCTTTGGGCCGTCGAAGCCGACGCCCCAGACATCAATGACATGACCCGCCTCCGCGGAACTTTGGGGCCCGCTCGATGAGAACCGGTTCAAATCCGCGTCGCCAAAGCCAATAAGCCAGCCTCGGCCCAGCAATGCCGACGCCGGAAATCAATGCCGTCCTCCTGGCCATATCGAGGAAGTAATTCCGGCACGCGCACGCGACAAGGTTTGTGGCAGACGGTCTCTCTTTTCTTCGGCTGAGGAGGCGCCACGAGCATCGATCACACGAGCCGCTCGGATACTCAGAGCGGTGGTCACGGAAATCTCCGACGCCTGCGTCGGTATTTCGCCGAGCACGTCCGCACCGTGGACTTCGTCAACTGCGTGGCCTTCCCAACACTCTTATACCGCTGTATGTTCCCCACCCCGCAGACCTCGCATTCGCGAAAACTCCCCTCCCGTCAAAACGGAATTTCGCCTGGACGACCCAGGTAATGGCGATCCACAGAACATCGGTGCCATTCGCACGTGGTCGCCTGCGCTCGACGTTGAGCCAGTTCTATCCGCGCCCTTTGATGAGCGCTGCAAAGTGTTCCTCAAAGATTACCTGCGAAGCTTCAAAAGTCGCCAACAAGCTCTCCGACTGCTCCGTCGAGAGGCCGAGCGCTTGCTCGTTGGCAATAAGTTGACGTTGCCGCAGGATGATGCGCCGCCCCATATGTACATGGTGAGCAGCCAGAGCCATGCTATCGGTATCCATGATTGAGCCACCCCCGTTCCTTTGATCGGATGCTGTCGGCTTGGGCCAGCAATTCGCGCGTGTCAGCCATTGTCGTCTTGATCAATGCCGAAGCCCTGCTAATGCGTTGGAGCGTGCGCACGAGTCCGGTTATATCACGCATCTGTCCACAGAGTCTCTGCTAGTTCCAGTGCCGACATCGGGACGCCAAGCGCCCCGGCTTTCGACGACGATGATGACCCCAGATTATCTGAACTCGGTGCCGCTATCCTAAAATGTCGGGCGCCGCTATAGGATGAAATCTCGCAATCCAAAATTGGGAGGCACCGATGCGCTCACTGGCTCTGACCATGTTGTTCATTGCCGCCGCGCTGTTCAGCGAAAACACAACCGTATCTGCACAATCGGCCCGTTTGTACCCCTGGTGCGCGATATACTATGGCATAGACGCCACCGGAACGCCGTCGTGCTCCTTCGATACCCGTCAACAATGCATGGAAACAATCTCCGGCATCGGCGGACTCTGCGTCGAAAACTCGGTCACGCCGCCACCCCGCGCCCAACTGACGAAGACGCAGAAGCGCAAGAGCACCCATTAGTGCGCCGCGGCTTTACGATAATCCCGCATGGTTTCGGAAAAGATCCGCCTCACTTGCACGGACAGGCAAGGCTCAGCTGTTAGGCAACGGTCCGTTGCCTCGAATGGGTGCGCGTTACACGCGGCGCGTTTTGCGGCGCGCACTCGTCGGTGATCCAGGTGCTCCGTTGCCGGCGAGCCCGCTGCTCCTGGTCGTAACGGGTCTGCTCGGTGCCGCTAATCACCCACCGACTGTGAGCCAAATCGGTGGGCCGCATAAGAGCCCGCGCCCTCGGCGTCCGGCGGAGGCACAGAAATAAAACAGCATTTGTCGGGAACCTCCCACGGCTTAATGCGTCCAATGGCTGCGCGGGCGCTCTGTGACTCCCGGCGCGGATCCCGGCGCAATCCGCCAAGCGGGGTCTTTCGGATCACAGGGAGAGGGAGCATGAGGAGGAACCATGTCCCGATTGATCTTTTCGACGGCAGCCGCATCGGCGGCAATTCTGATTTTTGCGCTTTCGCCTGGGCAGTCGCAGAACACCAATGGAAAGCACGTTTCGGATGCGCAGTCGCAGACCAGTACCGATGGTAAATCCATCTTCCGGTTCGACACGTATGGCGACGAACAGCTTTGGACCGATACGCTGCAGATGCAGAAGGTCATCGCAAACGTCAGCCCGAGGACAGCTCTATCGGTCGGCCTGAAAGTCGACTCGGACGCGCTTCCGCCGGCGGTCATCAACGCCATCAAGGCAGGTCAGGTGAATCTCGACGACCCCGCCGTGACGGTTCAACTGCTGAAACTCAATGCTGTCGTCGGCGTGATTGGAAAAGTGGCCGGAGCAAACAACAATCTTGCGACAATCGGCATTACCTGTGCGCTGTGTCATTCGACGGTCGACGACTCCGTCGCCCCCGGGATCGGCAAGCGTCTTGACGGTTGGCCCAATCGCACGCTGAACGTGGGCGCGATCGTCTCGCTGTCGCCGGCAGTCGTCAACAAAGCACCATTCCAAAGCTGGGGGCCAGGCAAATTCGACCCGCGTCTTGAAATCTTCAACGGCAAGAACATCGTATCCCTGAACAGCTTTACGGTTCCCGTCGTCATTCCGCCGGCGTTCGGCCTGAAAGGCGTCGGCTTCGAGACGTACACTGGCGATGGCCCGATTTCCTACTGGAACAATTATGTTGGCGCGATGGAGATGGGCGGGCATGGCAGCTTCAGCGATCCCCGTATTGGGATCAGCGTAACGCAAACGCCCGATCTGGTGACGCCCAAGCTCCCTGCGTTGCTGCAGTATCAACTCGGCCTGGAGACGCCCCCGCCGCCCGAGGAAAGTTTCAACGAGGCGGCAGCGCGGCGCGGTCGGGATTTGTTCAACGGCGCCGCCGGGTGCGCAAGGTGCCACCAGCGCCCGTTGTTCACCGACGTGCTCAGCGGACCCAATCGCAGCGTGCCATTCCTGCATTCTCCCTTCGAGGTAGGAACGGAACCGGTGTATGCATCGCGGAGCGCCACAAAGATGTACCGGACGACGCCGTTGCGCGCGCTCTGGCAACATCCGCCATACTTCCATGACGGGGCAGCGCCGCCGATCTGCCGGCCGTGGTCAATCACTACAACACACTGTTCAAGCTTGGCCTCAACAACAGGCAGAAGGCTGATCTCGTCGAACATCTGAAGACGTTGTAGTGATGCCTATCCAGGGTGCCGGCCGGAATCGGCCAGTCGCGACGGTAAAACCGGCCAGCACCCCGATCCCTTCGCGGCCTGCATTTTACCGCCGCCGACTGCGAGTCGGTGACGGCTCCTGACGCGGTAGGGGGCGGCCAAAGTGCAAGAAATCTGAAGCCGCTGGGGCCGATATCTCCCAGGTCGCCACAGCGCTCCGAAGCTACTTCCCCTCTCCGGGACCGTGCTTCGTATCCACGACTCGCGCGAGGCGCTCTAATTCATTGGCTTTCTGGGTGAATTCGTCGGCGAGCTTGCGGAATTCCTCCACAGCCCGGAGGTCAAAGCTGTTGCGCGCTGCCGCGAGGCAGCGCGTGGCCAGGGAGCGGAAATAATTGGCATCCATGGAATTGAGCCGAGAACCGGAACGCCGCGCATCAACACCTTAGTGTCTGGTGCCGCGGGCAGGTTCACGACTCAATGGAAGTTTTCAACAAGAGAAAGGTCGTTCCAGCTAGTATTTGGGCTACCGACCATTCTGCGCCGTCGAATTCCCCAGCTCATCTGCCGACTTCATCAATACGATCAGGTCACCACCGGCAGCCGCCTTGGCATAGAGCCTTTCGAACTCAGCCTTGGTTTCGATCCAGGACTTCCCAACCGGTTGGTCTGTTCCGCTCTCCAGCTCGGTATTTATCGCATTCGCATTCTCAGCAAGCCATTGCAGCCCGCGTTCGGAATATGCGGTGATCAGGAAATCCCCCTGCCTACCATAGGTAAATTTCAAGTCACTCATCCTCACATTGCCCCCCTTTGGTTCCCACACCTCATCCCATCGATGCCGCGAGCAGCCGCCCCACGACACACTCGCGGCATTTCAACTCGACGGAATTGCGGACGCCATTGTTACCGGACCGAATTATTCAATAAGCTCTCGCACAGCCGCGCTGATACCAGCCATCGCAAGCCGCAAATTGCGTGCTTGCTCGTGTCCCGCGCGGATGTAAGGGCATTTGCACATAGCGTGGCGGCCGGTCCTCTTAACGATACTGACCGCGGCCTGACGGTAGCCTATCACTAA
Organism: Xanthobacteraceae bacterium; assembly: GCA_035311445.1. Classification (GTDB taxonomy): domain Bacteria; phylum Pseudomonadota; class Alphaproteobacteria; order Rhizobiales; family Xanthobacteraceae; genus JAJPKK01. Next base: position 15,204 of record DATGCX010000099.1, read on the forward strand.
TTTGGGCGTTGTCCCACTCTTGTCGCAGGCCGGCCGCACCGGTGGAAAAACAGTGCAGAACTCGCGCCGGGACATGGCTCGGACCGGGGCCGTTTCTGGGCGCCACTCAGCGCGACGCATGGGCGGACCTGTGGGGGTAACACCTCAGACAGCCTTCGGCCGCACGCAACGGCGGAAGTACCGGCCGACACCCACTGACACACCGGCATTTGGGCGGATGAAACGAGCAAAGATCGCTTATGCCCGCTATCCACAAGAACCCTCACGGCGCTTTCGCGTTCGATTGCTGCGCGCGGGGTCAGCGCGGCCGAGTTCCGGGAACATCGGCCGCACCACGGGAGGACATCGTGATGCGTTTCACCAGAACAAGACGTGGCCTGAGTACGGCAAAGCGCGGCCAGGGCGCGACGCGAGCATGCAATCGAAACAGACGCCTTGGCGCGAAGGTGCGCGACGCACTCGAACTGCTCGCCGCGGCGTCGCCTAGCTGCCCCGAACCGCTCCTGCTAGCGCATGGGATCAAAGTCGAGACGTTAGCCAGCCTCGTTCGCGACCGACTCGCGACGGTACAGCAGCCGGACACCGGCTGCGCGAATGATCGAACCATGCAAGTCATCCGTATTGCCATCACGGACGTCGGACGGAAAGCGATCGCGAGGTGACGACGGCGCGGGTGGCGACCTCACGGCTTTCAACCACCGCGACGACTTCGTCCTTGGCGACAGTGTCGCCAAGCTTTTTGCGCAATTCCGCGACGGTCGCCGATAACCTGACTGACACGCGGGCAATACGGTCCGCGTGCGGCACGATGGTGCCCGGTACGACGATGCGACGTAGGAGAGTGTGCCAGCCTCCACGGCCGCGAGCTCAATGCCGGCCCTCTCGACCTGATCGTCAGCCAGCCTGATGCCGGTGTGCCCTTCGCCGGCTTCGGTGCCAGCGTCGCCTTTTGGCTTGCGCTGCTCGGCGCCACCTTGCGCTTCGATGTCGATCGCACGCAGCGGTTCTGCGCCAGTGACCAGTTTCACGGTTTGGCGCACCGCGTGTGGAATCTCCGGAACCAAGCTCGGGGCAACGACACCGCAGGCGGCGGCGAGAACCGCAGCGGATAGGCGGCCTGTCACGCGGCGACCGTACTGGCGGGGCGCGCGCATGCACATGCGCCCGTGACGCACGCGCGACAGGCAATCGGGTGCTGGCTGTAGAACATGGAAAAACCCGATGCTCTCGGCAGTATAGACTAGGCAAGACTTCACTGCGATCCTTCGAGGCCGAGCTTCTTCACCAGCGCGCCCCATTTTTCTCGTTCGGAAGCAAGATAGGTCGTTATGCCGTCAATGGAGGGTGAATCGTACGGAATGAGGCCCAGATCCGACATGTGCTTCTGCATGGCCGGCGCCGCCATGATGCGTTTCATTTCGGCGTGCAGCTTTTCGACGATAGCCCTGGGTGTTGCTGCCGGCGCGAACAATATGTGCCAGGAGACCGCTTCGAAATCCGGCGCATTGGCGGCTTCGGAAAACGGCGGCACGTCAGGCAATAGTGGCAGCCGCGTCGAGGCTGATACCGCGAGAGCGCGCAGCTTGCCGTCCTTGATCAACGGTACCGAAGCGCCGGCCTCGGCAAATCCAAGGCTCACATGTCCGGCCGCGATGTCGGTGATTGATTGGCCGGTGTTGCGATAGGGCACGTGCGTCATTTCGATGCCGAACTTTTGCTTCATGTATTCGCCCGAAAGGTGCTGTGGGACTCCTGCGCCGGGCGACGAGAATGTAAGCGGATTAGCGTTTTTCTCTTTGGCGTACTTGATGAGCTCGGGTAGCGACTTCACCGGAAGCTGCGGGTCGACAACCAGAATGAACGGCGACTTCACGTAGAATGAGATCGGCACGAAGTCCCTGACCGGGTCGTAGGCGATCTTCTTGTAGAGGACCGGATTGATCGCCATGGCCGAGCTGGTCGCCACCAGCAGGGTGTAACCGTCGGGCGCCGCCTTGGCGACCGCGTCGGTTCCGATCATGGTCGCGGCGCCCGGGCGGTTGTCGACGACCACGGACTGCCCCAGCGACTTCGATAACTCATCCCC
>DATGCX010000100.1:0-23080 GCA_035311445.1 Xanthobacteraceae bacterium
CGTTGTGGCCGAAGCCGTTGCCCAACAACTGGCTGCTCGGCTGGACCATCGGCATCTGGGTCGACGAACTCGATCACGTGTGGGTCATCCATCGCGGTGCCGGCGGACTGCACAATAACGAGCGCGGCGCCGAGCTCAATCCGCCAATCGCCGAATGCTGCCGTACCGCGCCGCCCATCCTGGTTTACGATTCGGAGGGCGCGCTGCTGCGCACGTGGGGCGGTCCGGGCGCCGGCTACGAGTGGCCGCAGTCGAACCACGGCATTCATGTGGACTACAAAGGCAACGTGTGGATCGGCGGCAACGGCGAGAAAGATGCGCACGTCCTCAAGTTCACCAATGACGGCAAGTTCCTGATGCAGGTCGGCCATCTCGGCGGCAACAAGGGCAGCAACGATCAAGAGAACTTCGGCCGCGTCGCCAAGATCTGGGTCGATCCGAAAACCAACGAAGCCTATATCGCGGACGGCTATCTCAACAAGCGCGTCGCGGTGATCGACGCCGACACCGGCAAGATGAAGCGCTATTGGGGCGCCTACGGCAACAAGCCCGACGACGCCAATCTTGGGCCGTATGACCCCTCGGCGCCGCCCGCGCAGCAGTTCCGCAACCCCGTTCACTGCATCGAGAAGTCGGTCGACGACCTGGTATATGTCTGCGACCGGCAGAACGATCGCCTGCAGGTGTTCCGGCCCGACGGCACCTTCGTGAAAGAGCACATGTACGCCAAGAACACCAAAGGCGCCGGTGCGGTGTGGGACATCGTGTTCTCGAAGGACCCGCAGCAGCGATTCATCATGCTGGCTGATGGCCAGAACGAGCGCGTGCGCGTGATCGTGCGCGACACCCTTGAGGAAATCACCTCGTTCGGTGACGGCGGGCGCCAGCCGGGCCAGTTCTATGGCGTGCACAGCATTGCGTCGGATTCAAAGGGAAACCTCTACACGACGGAGACCTACGAGGGTAAGCGCGTGCAGAAGTTCAACTACAAGGGCATCGGCTCCGTGCCGCTCGGCTATCAGGGGGTGCCGTGGCCCAAGAAGACGACATAGTCATCGCCGCTACTTTGCTTCGACAAAAGCCCCGGCATTGCGCCGCGGCTTTTTGCGTCTCCCCCGGACCGCGGGCATCCCGCCCGCTCTTTCTCGAAGGCGCGCGTGACGCGCGAGGTCCGGTCGCCTACTTCTTGAAAAAGCAGAAATCGTCGACGTTCGCGGCCCACTCGGCATTCGGCCACGGGACGCCGTTGCGACCAAAGCGTGCGAATGTGTAACCGCCGATCTCCTCCTCGTTGACCACGCAGATATCGGGACCCGGGGTAACCTCCGCCTGGATTTTTTCTTTCTGAATCGACATGCCGGTATGCGATCCGCCGTTCGGAAACGACACGCACTTGCCCCACGCGGGCCGGATACATTCCTGCCCGAACACGCTTGAGCTGACGACCATTGCCGTCAAGACGATCAAACCTCGCATTCATTCTCTCCAGGTCAGTGTTGTCCGACAATCAGGAAATAACATGGTTGGGCTCACTGCAAGAACTCAGAGCGGATTCCCATTGCTTTGAATCACCTAGGTCGTCGCGGGGCTCGTGCCGGCGACGACCTAGCTAAGCTAGGTCAAGGCACAGATCGAAGAATAATCAGGGTGGCCAGGGCAAGCCCGGCCACAACCTCGTCGATCGCTTCAGCCAATCTGATGGGATTGGAGCATCGATCAAGTCCTAACGTTGGAAGGGCCGCACAAGCGGTGTCGTTAACACATCGCCCCCTGTGGGGGCGACCCTTGTGGTCGCCCCGTTGCCGGATGCGGCGAATGGGGCGACCACAAGGGTCGCCCCATTGGCGCTAACTTAGGCTGTGCTGTGCCCCTGCGACTCCCTCCCCCTTGTGGGGAGGGGCGGGGAGGGGGGGCGTGCCTCGGGGCACAGCCTAGCTCCATTCCTCGACCCCACCCCCCGACCCCTCCCCACAAGGGGAGGGGAGGAGTCCGCGGCGCCGTTGCAGCGTAAGTTAGCGCCTATGAGGGTCGCCCCTACATCATCCTTGTGTCGGCACGAGTCCATTGTCGTCGCTTTTAAGACGTCCGATCACTTCAGATTGGCTGAAGTGGGCGACTAGCAAGATGCTTGCGGCCGCGAAAAACATATGGCTACTCTCGTTGCGAGAACCCCACATCCGGCACCTTTCCAAAAATCAGGTGATTCTCATGACTTTGCCCGGTACTGTTGCGCGCGCACCGCAAGGAATCATCGGATTTGATTCCGATACTAAAATCAATTCGGCCCAGGCGAGGCAATATTTCGCCAGGGGATTTCGGTTCTGCGTGCGCTACGTCAGCCGGGACGATGCAAGTCGCAAGAATAACGAAAAAAGGGGAACGCCGGACTTGTCCATCGACGAAGCGCGGACCATTCTCGATGCCGGGATGGCCATCATGGCCGTCCAGCACGTAGCCAATCCCGGTTGGCATCCGACCGCCCAGCTCGGACATACATACGGCGAGAATGCCTCCACATATGCGGCCGATGCCGGGCTTCCGAGCGGCATCAATCTTTGGCTTGATCTTGAGGGAATTGCCAAAGGGACGTCTCACCAGGACATTATCGCTTATTGCAACGCATGGTTCGACGCAGCGACGACGTCGGGTTACGTGCCGGGCGTCTACGTCGGTTTCGACGTTTTCTTGTCGTCCGATGAACTGTTTTTTGATCTGAAGATGAAGCATTATTGGCGGGCTGACGGCAACATTCCTGACGTTTCCCACCGAGGCTATCAATTGTTTCAGCATATTCAAAATCCCAATACGCCGAACGAGTTCGATCGCGACGTCACGAAGAATGATGCGTTCGGCGGCGCAGTCATATGGCTGGTGGAAAATTCGGCGTTGGTTGCCTGACGCAGTGCACTGCGCGATCCATAGACCCGGTTAGGTCATTCCGGGGCGCCACCGATAGGTGGCGAGCCCGGAATCCATATTCCTCGGTCAGTGGTTATGGATTCCAGGCTCGCCGCTGCGCGGCGCCCCGGAATGACCCGTCAACGAGATCGAGTTATTCGACGCCCTTCGCCAGGAAGGCAGCCTTGGCGGCTCGAGTGGCGAGAAATCTCACAAATGCCGCTGCGCCGTCACCGTTGGCGGGCGCCGCCGATGGCGCTGCCGCATAGCTCGTATAGTTCTGCGTGTCGCCCGGCAGCGGCCCGACGAATTGGGCTCCCTTATCGCGATAGAGCGCAATCTCCGTCATGGCACCGAAGCCGATTTCCTTACCCTTGCCATGGATGATGTGCTCCATCACAGCGGCGCCGTCCGGATAGCGGGTCTCCTTCGCCTTGACCTCAGCGCCGACGCCGAGACGCTCGAACAGCTTTTCGAGATAGAGGCCCGTGGACGCCTTATTGTAGACGACGGACTCGGCGTCGAGCAAAGCGCGCTTGAGTGCATCCGCCGACGATACGTCGGGTTTCACCGCACCATCGCGTACCAATGCGCCGACACCGACCCGCCCCACCGGGACGCGCCCCGACGCGTCGAGCTTGCCGGCCTTCGCCAGTTCGTCGATGACCGCCGGTGGCGCGATCACCACATCGGCAGCTTCGCCGCCGCTGACACGCTGTCGGATCGCCGGCGCGGTAGCGAATTTTATCTTGACCTCGTTGCCGGTCTCCTTACGGAACGCGTCCGCCGCCGCCACGACTCCCGGCTCGACCGCACCGGCGCTGATGATGTTGATCTCGGCGGCCAGGGCGGGGCTGGAAGCAAGGAGGCCCGATGCGATGGCCAGAAATAGGTGTTTGTTCATGCCGGTCCCTCCAAGCGAATGGCGGCTGCGTGGAACGGTGTGTCAGAACAATACGCCGGGGGAGAGGAGGGTCAATCAACCGATCGCCGAGCCACTCTGTTGGACGGATTCATATTGGAACTTGTGTCGCCACTGAGCGGCATATTACGTGCCTACACATCTCTCGGCCGCTGCGGATTCCCTGAGAGCAGGGAAAATATGGAAAATATCAGGGAACTCCCGGAAAATTCACTCGATTCCGCCCTCTTGGGGTGATTTTTGCAGCCGATCGCCAAGTGGATTCAACAGCTTGCCCCGATTCCCTGTTCGAGCAAAAGCAGGGATTCTTTTGCTCAAACGGGGAATTCGTCCGCCGAATCAGGGAATTTCCGGGCGGCAGCCGCGTTGGTTCGACGCCCCGTCCCCGATCGCGGGGCGGCGATGGTGGAAATCTCCGATCCATGACGCTTCCAAAAATTTGGCGCTTACAAAATCTCAATCATCTCGAGGCCCGTGGCGACCTTTCGGAATTACATAGGGGCGTGGGCGCGGTGCCGCGCGCACGCCCCGCCCGGCGTTCATTGCAAGACCGAATGGCCGGTATTGTCGGTGAAGGCGATCGCCCCTTTCCCAATCGAGGCTGGTGCATTCTGCGATAGGAATATCGCCGACATAGTATAGGACTATTCATAGGGTGTCAAGTGCGTCCGCGACAGTGTGTCGTAAGCACATGAGTGCTGTGGCGAGTCCTATGGGCCGTGAGCGGCATCAACGCGGTGCAGCAAACACAGGGGCGACCCCGTTCCCTTGGAACCGGCGCCGCGTGGCGACGAGGCGTTCATGAAGACCTAGTTCCCTTGCCACAATCAGGTCAAAGCGCGCGACCTTGTCTTCACCCGTTACGCACAATAAGAACCACCGTTCGCCAAGCAGAAGTCTGACGCAGGAACGAGGTCTTGGCGGTCTTGAGGTTGATCACCAGCTAAAAAAACACAAGTGCGAGGCTTGGCATTGAGGGAGAGCAGGACGCGTGGCGGCAACTATCGGTTTCTACCTGTCTGGTGTGATTGCAATCGCGATCATTTTCATCGGCTGCCGCTTTCTGTTGGCACCTTCAACGGCAGCGTCGGCTCATGGCGTACCGGCTAGCTCCGAACCGCATTCGCGAGCATATCTATCCGCTAAAGGCATTCGTGACATTGCATCGGGATTGTTCACCGCAATTCTTATGGCTTACGGGTCCGCACACGTCCTTGGCTGGTTCATGCTAGCCGCCACCCTCATTCCTGTCGCTGATGCCATGATCGTGTTGCACCAAGGCGGTAGCAGGACCGTCGCGCTCGGTATACACGGCGGCACGGCAGTTGCGATGCTGATTATCAGTGGGCTGCTGTTAATTGCTTGATGGAAATTCGCGAAGGGCCGTGCGGCGTAGGTGAAGACGAGCCGTTGGCTCATGCACATCAGACGTCCGGCTCGACGTTCGTTGTGTGTCATGGGCTAGGCTCTCTAAAATCAGTGCGGAGGACCGAAGGTGCGTCGGCGGGAGTTCATTGCGGCGATCGGGAGCGCTGCCGCTTGGCCGCTGGCGGCGAGGGCGCAGCAGTCGGGGATGCCGGTGATCGGATACCTTAGTACCAGTTCGGCTCTGCTCAACCTGCAGAGTTTGGAAGTGTTCCGCCTCGCGCTTGCTGAAAGCGGTTATGTCGAGGGCCGGAACGTCAAAATCGAAGCCTTTTCGCGTCCCGGACAGCGATTAGGACGTTTCTCGATTTACCCTTCGCCCGAACGGCCGGCTCAAAAACCGCGATCCTGCCCATCCATACCGCCACGGCAAATCGATGGCCTTGGAAATGCCGATCCGCGGACCGGCGGCGATCTCCACCGGCTCGGTCCGCGCAAGCAGCGTGAACGGCGGCTTGTCGAGCGCGGCGCCGTTGTAAGTGTCGGTGATGGCGAGCGCCTCACATAGGCGGCCGGGACCTGAGCACAGCAGCCGCTCGTCGCGCACGCCGCGCCGGCGGCGCATCGCGGCGAGGCCCACCGCGGGCATCAGGGCGCGGATCAGCACCGCGCTGGCGCTGCCCTCAGCTTCGCATACGAAGTTGATGCACCAGTGGATGCCGTAGGAGCGGTAGACGTACGCATGACCGGGGGCGCCGAACATCACGGCATTGCGCGCGTTAGGTCCGCGATAGCTGTGGGCTGCAGGATCGGTATGATGATAAGCCTCGACCTCGACGATTGGTCCCCCAACCCCGTCAACAAGAAATGTTGCACCGATCAGGTCCGGGGCCACATCGTGGACACTTCGGGCAAAAAAATGCCGCGCCAATCGCAATTTCTTCAAAGATTCCAGGGAAGGCAACATATGTTGCTTTTCCGACACATGCTTACAACATTTGCAATCTGGGTCATTGCCGCCCCTTTTCCGCCACAGCTGTCCGCGATTTCCATATACGAATGTTCCCATGGGTACATTCCGATGCCTATGGGTAGAAATTTAGCTTCGGTGCAGGTTGTCGGTGCAGGTTGATGGACGCCAAAACCACTCTTAAGAACAGGCTGCCCAGCCGGCACGTGACCGAGGGCCCGGCGCGTGCGCCGCATCGGTCCTATTACTATGCCATGGGGCTGACCAAGGAGCAGATCCATCAGCCTTTCATCGGGGTGGCAAGCTGCTGGAACGAGGCGGCGCCGTGCAACATCGCGCTTATGCGCCAAGCCCAGGCTGTCAAGAAGGGCGTCGCGGCGGCAGGCGGAACGCCACGCGAGTTCTGCACCATCACGGTAACCGACGGCATCGCCATGGGGCACGACGGCATGAAGTCATCGCTGCCGTCCCGTGAAGTGATTGCCGATTCGATCGAACTCACCATGCGGGGGCATGGCTATGACGCCCTAGTGGGGATCGCCGGCTGCGACAAGTCACTGCCGGGCATGATGATGGCCATGTGTCGCCTCAACGTGCCGTCGATTTTCATCTATGGAGGGTCGATTCTGCCGGGCACTTTCAAGGGCAAGCCGGTCACCGTCCAGGACGTATTTGAGGCGGTCGGCAAGCACTCAGTCAGCCAGATGTCCGACGATGACCTCGAAACGCTTGAGCAGCACGCATGCCCGTCCGCCGGCGCCTGTGGAGCTCAGTTTACCGCGAACACCATGGCGACGGTATCAGAGGCGATCGGCCTCGCTCTGCCGTATTCTGCGGGCGCGCCCGCGCCGTATGAATTCCGTGACCAGTTCTGCATGACATCGGGCGAGCAGATTCTCGATCTCATCAGGCTCAATCTGCGTCCGCGCGCCATCGTCACGCGAAAAGCGCTGGAGAACGCCGCGGCTGTGGTAGCGGCATCCGGCGGTTCTACCAATGCTGCGCTGCATCTTCCTGCCATTGCGCATGAATGTGGAATCGCGTTCGACCTGTTCGATGTTGCCGAAGTCTTCAAACGAACACCATACATCGCAGATTTGAAACCGGCCGGCCGTTTTGTCGCCAAAGATTTATTTGAAGCTGGGGGTGTCCCACTGCTGATGAAGACCTTGCTGGATAACGGTTTCATGCATGGAGAGTGCATGACTGTGACCGGGTATACCATGGCCGAAAACTTGAAGCGCGTGACCTGGAATTCCGAACAGGATGTCGTTCGTCCGGCCAACCGGCCGCTGACCGCGACGGGTGGCGTCGTCGGGTTGCGCGGCAATCTCGCCCCTGAAGGTGCGATCGTGAAGGTCGCCGGCATGGACAATCTGAGGTTCTCCGGACCCGCACGCTGCTTTGACGGCGAAGAGGCGTGCTTTGAGGCCGTGAAGAATCGCAGCTACCGGGAAGGCGAGGTGCTGGTCATCCGTTATGAAGGCCCTAAGGGCGGTCCGGGCATGCGGGAAATGCTGGCGACTACGGCTGCGCTTTACGGCCAGGGCACCGGCGGCAAGGTTGCTCTGATTACCGACGGCCGCTTCTCCGGGGCCACGCGAGGCTTCTGCGTTGGACACGTGGGCCCGGAAGCCGCAGTCGGCGGGCCAATCGCTCTGGTGCGCGACGGCGACATCATCGCCATCGATGCGGAGCGCGGGAGCCTGGAAGTTCAGTTGAGTGAAGCAGAGTTGGAGAAACGCCGGGCGGCGTGGCAACCGCATGGATCGGTGTTTGGATCGGGGTATCTTTGGAAATACGCCCAGCAGGTTGGGTCAGCGCGCCACGGCGCTGTCACACATCCTGGCGCGGCGGCCGAGAAGGCGTGCTATGCGGATATCTGAACATATTCTATCGGCGGCGTTGTTCGGCTTGGGCCTCGGCTTGGCCACGGCGTATGCGCTTGACGGCACCCCAAGCCCCGCCAACCGCGCCCCGCCGATGAGCGGCCTTGGCATCGTACCGCCGGAAGCCGCGCCGGGCCTTGGCGTGGGAGGGCCCGCAAGCCAGAGAGGGTTCCAGGCCTTCCAAACGGGCGCCCAGGCGCTGCGGAATGGAGACACCAAGGGCGCGCTGGAAGCGCTTGAATCCGCGGCCCGCGACGGCGAGATCATGGCGATCTGGAAGCTCGGTCGCATGTATGCGGATGGCGAGGGCGTCAAGCAGAACGATCTGCGTGCCTTCGAGTATTTCCGCACGCTCGCCGACTCCCATGCCGATGAGACGCCAGGCACCAGGCCGGCCCGCTTCGTCGCCAACGCGTTCGTGGCACTGGGTGACTATTATCTTAAAGGCATCCTGAATTCAGACATCAGGCCCGATGCCGTCCACGCCCGCGAAGTGTTTTCGTATGCGGCAACCTATTTTGGTGATCCGGACGCCCAATATCGCCTCGGCCGCATGTACCTCGATGGCCAGGGCGGGCCTAAGGATCTCAAGCAGGCGGTGCGCTGGTTGTCCCATGCGGCCGGCAAGGGGCAGTATCAGGCGCAGGCGGTGTTCGGCAGCATGCTGTTCAAGGGCCAGTCCGTGGCTCGCGACGGCGCGAAAGGCCTGATGTGGCTGATGCTCGCGCGGGACGCCGCTGCACCGAAGGAGACCTGGATCACCGATATGTACAGCGCCGCCGTGAAGCAGGCGACCGAAGATGAGCGTGCAGTGGCACTCGTCCAGGTGGAGCACTGGATCAAGAACCGTTAGAGCTGATATCGGTCGTCTTGAGTCACTTGCCGCGTCGTCGCCGGGCTTGTCCCGGCGACTTTGAATCTGAAGCTACAGAGCAACGATCGAGGCGGCCGGGACAAGCCCAGCCACCTCCGAGGAGAGAACTCTAGCCTGACCGGAATCCGGCCGAAGTCATCTCGATCCTCATAGATTAAGTTCGATCCAAACCGGCACATGGTCTGAAGGCTTCTCCCAGCCGCGGACGTACTTGTCGATGCCGACGGCCGCCAGGTGGTCAACAGCCTGGGGCGACAACAGCAAGTGGTCAATCCGGATACCCGCGTTCTTCTGCCAGGCACCCGCTTGGTAGTCCCAGAACGTATAGATTCCGTCGGCGTCGGAGGTTGCCCGCACGGCTTCGGTGAGACCGAGGTTCACCAAGCCGCTGAATTTCGTGCGGGTCTGCGGCAGGAACAGCGCATCGCCTGCCCAGGCAGCCGGGTTGTGCGCATCTGCCGGTGCCGGGATCACATTGTAGTCCCCGGCCAGCACCAATGGCTCCTCCAGTCGCAGCCGGGCCTCAGCGTAGTGTAGCAGCCGATCCATCCATTCGAGCTTGTAGGCATACTTCTCGGTCTCTGGCGGATTGCCGTTGGGCAGGTAGATTGACGCTATTCGCACTGCACGAGAGTCGGACGACACCACAACTTCCAGAAAACGCGCATGGTCGTCTTCGTCATCGCCGGGCAACCGGGGGGTCACCTCATCGAAGCGCAGCTTGGACAGGATGGCCACTCCGTTGAATGTCTTCTGACCGTGCACCGCAACGTTGTATCCAAGCTCTTCGAGGGGCTCGCGGGGGAACGCCGCGTCAAGGCATTTGGTCTCCTGCAGGCAGGCTACATCCGGCTCGCGTTCCTTGAGCCAAGCCACGACGTTGTCGAGGCGCTGCTTGATCGAATTCACGTTCCAGGTGGCTATTCGCATTGCACTCTTCCGGCGGGGTTTGAGCCGGCGCTCCTTTCCGGACTGCGCCGTTGATGCAGTCGCACGTCCCGTTCCGCTTCCAACAGACATGAACTGACCGTAATGGAGACCCGGGCAGTAGACTGCCAGTATATCCATAATTTTATGCAGGTAGCTCATTTCGCAGGATGCAAAAAGGGACAGATTGTGTTACCAAAAGTAACAAAAAATATTGCCGGCGGTACGATTATGCATCGGACGCAACAGTACGAGTGTGCCTTGAACGGCAAGTCATGAGCCGTGCTGCGAGATGCCAAATCTTCAGCGGGAGTGAACGCTAGCCAGGGAATCCCTTAAGCGGTCATGCGCCGCGGCGGGATACACAGATGAGCAGGGGCAAAGCCTTATTCGGATTGTTGTTGGTGGCCGCGGTGGCGGGTGCAGCGGCTTCCGGGGTGTTAGGTAAGAAGGAAGAGCTGGTCACTTGGTTTCCACCCCTCAAATGGCTGATCGGCGATAAAGCGGTCGCCCAGTCGCCCGAAGGGCGGCCGGGGCCGCGCACGGTTGCGGTAGAGGTCAGCAAGGCGATCAAGAAGAAAACGCCGGTTATTCTGGAATCCCTCGGCAACGTCACCACGATGGCGAGCGTCGCAGTCAAGCCGCGTATCGATAGCGAGATCGTTGGTGTCCACTTTTCCGACGGCGCAGTTGTGAATCGGGGTGATCTGCTGGTTACGCTCGATAGCCGCGCAATTGAAGCGCAGATCGCACAAGCCGAGGGAAATCTCGCCCGCGACGAAGCCCTACTGGCGGGCGCAGAACGCGATCTGCGCCGCAATTCCGAACTGCTCGCCAGAGGTGCCGGGCCGCAGCTCAATGCCGAGAATTCCAAGACCCAGGTGGATACGTTCAACGCAGCCGTAAAGGCTGATATCGCGGCTTTGGAAAATCTCAAGGTTCAGCTCAGCTATTGCAGCATCAGAGCGCCGATCAGCGGGCGGATCAGCCAAGCCGCCGTCAAGGTCGGGAATTTTGTGCGTCAGGCGGATACGGCGCCTATTGCCACTATCAATCAGCTGGCGCCGATCTACGTGACGTTCACGGTGGCGCAGCGTGCTTTGCCGGACCTTCGTGTTGCAATGGTGGAGACGGGTGCATCTGTCGCTGTGGTGATCCCGGGCGAAAAACGTCAGGCCCACGGCACCGTCGCGATGATAGAGAACACCATAGATGCCACCACCGGAATGGCAACCGTGCGCGCCAGCATTCCCAATACGGACGAGCTGTTGTGGCCCGGCACGCTGGTCTCGGCGCAGGTCACGCTGCGGACCGAGGATGCCGTCGTGGTGCCGTCGGCCGCCGTGCAGGTCAGCCAACAGGGCAGCTTCGTCTACCTGATCAAAGACAATGTCGCCACTGTCACGCATGTCAAAGTGGCGCGGCTGCTCGGCGACGAGACCGTGATCGAATCCGGCCTCAACGACGGCGACGTGGTGGTGACCGACGGACATCTGCTGCTGACGAACGGAGCGCGTGTGACGGTGCGCGAGCGCAAAGCAGGGGCGTGATATGAATATTTCGGAAACCTGCATCCGTCGTCCCGTGATGACGACGCTGATCACGGCGTCATTGATCGTATTTGGTATCTTCGGTTACCGGCTGCTGTCGGTGGCGGCGCTGCCGGCAGTAGATTTCCCCACTATTCAGATCACTGCTACGCTGCCGGGTGCGAGCCCCGAGACGATGGGCGCTTCTGTTGCAGGACCGATAGAGCGGCAGCTTTCGACCATCGCGGGCATCACCTCGATGACATCGACGTCCTCGCTTGGTCTCGCTACCATCGTCATCCAGTTCGATCTCAACCGCAATATCGACGGCGCCGCACTCGACGTGCAGACCGCGCTTACCGTGGCGGCGCGAAGGCTGCCGGTCGAGATGACGATTCCGCCGTACTTCCGCAAGGTCAATCCCGGCGACTCGCCGATCGTGTTGTTCAGCCTCGTCTCGTCGACGCTCCCCTTGTCCACGGTTGACGACTACGGCGAAATCACGCTGGCGCAGCAGATTTCACAATTGCCGGGCATCGCCCAGGTCCTGGTCTTCGGCGCGCAGAAATTTGCTGTGCGGGTGCAGGTCGACCCGGTCGCCGCGGCGTCGCGCGGCATATCCCTCGATGACGTCAAAACCTTCGTTTCCAAGACCAATTCCAACACACCGGTCGGCACCATCGCGGGGCTTAAACAGAACACCATCCTGACGGCGACGGCGGCTATGCGCAATGCCGCCGAGTACAGCGAGCTGGTCGTGGCCTACCGCAATGGCCAGCCGGTCAAGCTCAAGGATGTCGCGACCGTCGTCGACGGTGTAGAGAACGACCAGATTGCCAACTTCTACTCCAGCGCCTCCAAGGACGAACGTTCGATCGTCTTAGCCGTCTACAAGCAACCGTCAGCCAACACGGTGGAGATCATCGATGCTATCTATGATCGGCTGCCGACCTATCGCGCGCAGATTCCGGCGGCCGTCAAGATGGAGCTGCTGGCCGATCGGTCGATTTCGATTCGCGACTCCGTCGAAGACGTGAAGGTGACGCTTTCGATCGCCATCGGACTTGTCGTGCTGGTGATCTTCCTGTTCCTGCGTTCCGCGTCCGCGACCGCGATTCCGGCATTGGCAGTGCCGATCTCGTTGATCGCGACCTGCGCGGCCATGTACCTGTTCGGGTATTCGATCAACAACATGACGTTGCTCGCGCTGACCCTGTCGGTCGGGTTCGTGGTCGACGATGCCATCGTGATGTTGGAAAACATCGTCCGCCATATCGAAGGCGGCATGCGGCCGTTCGAGGCCGCGCTCAAGGGCTCGCGGGAAATCGGCTTCACCATCATATCGATTACCTTCGCGCTGATTGCGGTGTTCATCCCGGTGCTTTTGATGGGCGGCATGGTGGGGCGGGTGTTCCGCGAATTTGCTGTCACCATCACGGCGGCAATCCTCCTCTCTGGTTTTGTGTCGCTGACGCTGACGCCTATGCTGTGCGCGCGCGTACTCAAGGAGCATCATGAAGGGGAAAAGCAGTTTTTTATCCTTCGAATATTCGAGGCGATGTTCAAAGCGTGGCTGCGCGCGTACGAAGTGACGCTCGACGTTTTCCTAAAATACAAGTTCTTCATGCTGCTCGTGATGATCGGCACGCTGTTTGGAACAGTGTGGCTCTATATCGTCATTCCAAAGGGCTTTTTCCCGGTCGAGGACACCGGCTTTATCAATGCCACGACCGAGGGGCCGTCCGACATTTCGTTCAGGGCGATGATGGAGCGCCAGCTGCAGATCGCCGCTATTTTGCGCAAGGACCCGGCTGTTGACTATATCAACATCACGGCAGGCGCCGGTGGTCCCAACCCGACCAACAATTATGGACGTTTCTTTGTCGCCCTCAAACCGCGTAAGGAGCGCAAGGAGAGTTCAACCGCCGTGATTCAGCGCCTGCGTGACGCCACCAACACGGTCACCGGCATGGCGACCTATTTCCAGAACGTGCAGAACATCAATATCACGGGCCGTATTTCGAAGAGCGAATTCCAATACACGATGCAGTCCAGCGACACAGAGACGCTCTACCGCGTCGGGCCGGAAATGCTGGAGAAAGTATCCAAGCTGCCAGGGCTGCGCGACGTCACTGGCGATCTCTATGTCAAGAATCCGCAGATGACGATGCAGATAGACCGCGAAGCGGCCGCGGTCTATGGGGTGTCGATCGATCAGGTGCGTCAGGAGCTGTATAACTGCTTCGGCGCCCGGCAGGTGGCAACGATCTACACGGCGTCGAACGACTATCAGGTGATCCTGGAATGCGATAAGAAAATCCAGTACGACCCGACCGGGCTTGGCAAGATCTATCTGAAGACCAACCTCAACGGTCAGGCAACCGGCGGTGGACTTGTCGCGCCGGCGGCGGGTTCAGGCGTCAACGGTTCAACCACTCCGACCGGGCCGGTGATCCCAATGTCCGCGGTCACCAAGCTGGTGCCGACCGTCGGGGCGCTGCAGGTCAATCACCAGGGTCAGCAGCCTTCGATGACCATTTCGTTCAACTTGGCGCCGGGCTACGCGCTTGGCGCCGCGGTCGACGAAATCCGGCAGATTGAACGCGAATCCAACCTTCCGGCCTCGATCGTATCGGGGTTTCAGGGCGCCGCTCAGGTATTCCAGGATTCGCTTAAAGGACAGGGCGTGCTGGTGCTGGCAGCGGTGTTTGCCTCTTTCGTGGTGCTGGGCATTCTCTACGAGAGCTTCATCCATCCGATCACCATCATTTCCGGCCTGCCGTCGGCGGGCGTCGGCGCGCTGATCGTGCTGATAATGTTCAAGATGGATCTCACGGTCATCGCCATGATCGGCATCGTGATGCTGGTCGGCATCGTGAAGAAGAATGCCATCATGATGATCGACTTCGCCTTGCAGCGCCGGGCGGTCGGGCTCTCGGCCGAGGAGGCGATCCGCGAGGCCTGTCTGCTGCGGTTCCGCCCAATCATGATGACAAGCCTGGCGGCAATCTTTGGCGCACTGCCGATCGCAGTCGGCGCCGGCGCCGGCGCCGAGCTGCGCCAGCCGCTCGGCGTCGCCGTGGTCGGCGGCCTGCTGGTGTCGCAGCTGCTCACCCTCTACATCACGCCGGTGGTCTACATCTACCTCGACAAGCTTGACCGCATGCTGCGGCGTCGCCTCGAGCCGCCGGAGGATTTCGTGGACGAGCACGAGCCCGAACACCGGCCGCACGCTGTCGCGGCGGAGTAACAGCAGCCCGGATGAAGCGGCCGCTTTTTGCGGTCGCGTAATCCGGAGGCGGACGCGTTGGTGGGTCTATTCGGGTTTAGCTGGGGCAGGTTGGCTGCCCCACCCCTTCAAACCGAAAAGCTAGTCCCGCAGCCGCAAGATGCTGTCGCGATCGGGTTGTTAATTCTAAAGGAGGAGCCGATCAGGTCGTCGACAAAGTCTATTTCGGCCCCCGCCATGTATTGCACCGAAACCGGATCGACCAGCACGGTCGCGCCGTCGCGGGCGAGCACGAGGTCATCTTCCGCCTGGGCGGTGACGCAATCGAACTTGTATTGGAACCCTGAGCAGCCGCCGCCCGCAACGCTGACGCGCAGCATCGATCCCGGCGGCTCACTTTTTAGAATCTCCCGAATGCGTTTTGCCGCGCGTTCCGTCACTGCCACTGAACTTGTCATCGTGTTCCGTTGCCCGTTTGCGTATCAAATAGTTATGTACGCGTCGGAACGCAGTCAACGGCCCAATGGGCGCCAGCGGCATGATGGCGAGAGCATGGCAGTGAATACGCGCCGGACGCGGGCGCCATGGGCGGCGGACCCGGCGGCCAATCGCGGGCGCCTCCATGGCGAGCCGCCGAGCGCGACGCGCAATGATTTCCGTCGCGATTGCGATCGCATCATCCATTGCACCGCATTTCGCCGGCTCGCACACAAGACCCAGGTGTTCGTCTACCACGAGGGCGACCACTATCGCACCCGCCTGACCCATACGCTCGAGGTCACCCAAATCGCGCGCTCGCTCGCCCGCGCGCTCGGCCTCGACGAGGACCTAGCGGAGGCCTGTGCACTTGCCCACGATCTCGGCCATCCGCCGTTCGGGCATTCGGGCGAGCGCGCCCTCGACCACTGCCTTGCGTTCTACGGTGGGTTTGACCACAACGCTCAGACGCTCTCGGTGGTGACCCGTCTGGAGCGGCGCTATGCGAGCTTTGATGGTCTCAACCTCACCTTCGAGACGCTAGAAGGCCTTGTTAAGCATAACGGCCCCCTGGTGGACGCGAGCGGGCATGCGGTCGGCCGCTATGCCGCACGCGGTGTCGCGCCTGCTATCCTGAAGTACAACGCCCGGCAGGACCTCGAACTTGCCCTTTACCCCAGCGCCGAAGCCCAGGTCGGGGCGATCGCGGACGACATCGCTTACGACGCCCATGACATCGACGACGGGCTGCGGGCGCAGATGTTCGCCATAGATGAACTCGCGGCGTTGCCGCTGATCGGCGACACCTTGGCGGAGATCGAATCATGCTACCCCCCACCCTACCCTCCCCCGCAAGCGGGGGAGGGTAGGGTGGGGGTGCGGCGCGCCCATGAACTTGTGCGCCGGTTGATCGCCCGCATGATCGAGGACGTCATTAGCCATTCGGACCGCCTGATCGGGCAGTGTGCGCCCGGTTGTGTCGAGGACATCCGGCGTGCCGGCGCGCCTGTGGTCGCGTTCTCGCCCGCTGTCGCCGCAGCGGACCAAGCCATCAAAGCGTTCCTGTTCCCGCACGTATATCGCCATCCGCGCATCGTGCGCATCATGGGTGACGCGCAGGCGGTGGTGACGGATCTGTTCGAACGCTATATGCGCAGCCCCCAGGATCTGCCGTGGCGGGACACGCCAACCGACACGTCAACGCGAGCTCGCCGGATCGCCGATTTCATAGCCGGAATGACGGATCGCTATGCGCTGTCCGAGCATTCCCGGCTTTTTGACTCGACCCCGGAACTGCGTTAGCTGGGGGCTATGCGTACGGTGGGCAAAGGCACGCGCGGTGCCCACCTGAACGAGGAACGGTGGGCACGCGGAGCCGGTCATCGGGCGGACCTGTTGGCTTTGCCCGTCCCACCATACTGATGGAGCAGAAAGGGCGCGGGGAATGCCGACCTATGTGACGCGAGAGGAATTCGAGGCGCGTATGCGGGTGCTCGAAGGTGAGGTCGCCGGCGAGAAGGCTGTGACGCGCCACGTCCTGGAGCAGGCTCACCACAACAGCGATGACTTAACCGCCATTAGATCGGAACTCGGCACTGTCAAATCCCGGCTCGACCACCTGGCTAGCGACGTCGTCCTGGTCAAGTCTGAGCTTGCCAGTCACACGGCGCTGCTGAATGTGCTGGTCCAGGATGTGCGCGAGATACGCATCGCGCTTGCGCCGCGCGATCCGCCGGCGGGGACCGCGCCGTAAACCATCGCCTTTGAGTTAGCGGCACGCTTCGCTTCTTGCACCCTACGATACTCAGCTCTGGGCCGC
Source organism: Xanthobacteraceae bacterium (assembly GCA_035311445.1). Lineage (GTDB taxonomy): Bacteria > Pseudomonadota > Alphaproteobacteria > Rhizobiales > Xanthobacteraceae > JAJPKK01. The sequence goes on from DATGCX010000100.1 coordinate 16,900, forward strand.
GACCTCATGAACGTCTTCAACCTCTTCACCACGCACGTTCGCTCGGCCGTCGAAGCCCTCGCCGCTGCAGGAGCATTTCCGCGTCCGCCGGACCTTGAGCGCATCGTGGTCGAACCGCCGCGCGATCCTGCGCATGGCGACCTTGCCACAAATGCCGCCATGGCGCTCGCCAAAGACGCCGGCATGAAGCCGCGCGATCTCGCCGAGCGGATTGCCGCAGAGCTTCGCAAGCGCGCGCAGGTCACCAGAGTCGAGGTCGCCGGACCGGGTTTCATCAACATGACGCTCGATCCGGCGGTGTGGCAAGAGGCGCTGCGCGCTGCGATTCTGGCTGGCCCTGATTTCGGCCGCAGCGATATGGGCAAATCCGAGCCCGTCAATGTCGAATATGTCTCGGCTAATCCGACCGGGCCGATGCATGTGGGCCACTGCCGCGGCGCCGTGTTTGGGGACGCGCTCGCCAATCTTTTGACCTTCGCGGGCTATGCGGTGACACGCGAATACTACATCAACGATGCTGGCGCCCAGGTCGATGTGCTCGCCCGTTCGGTTTATCTGCGCTACCGGGAAGCGCTCGGTGAGGATATCGGGCCGATCCCCGAGGGGCTGTACCCGGGCGACTACTTGAAACCGGTTGGCGCTGCCGTGGCGAGCGAGCACGGTCGAGCCCTCAACCAGATGCCGGAGGAAGAGTGGCGGCCAATCGTGCGACGCAAGGCGATCGGCATGATGATGGCGGAGATCCGCGACGATCTTGCAGCCCTCAATGTACGGCACGATGTTTTCTTTTCCGAACGCTCGCTGATCGAAGGCGACAGCAACGCGGTGGCGGCGACCATCGCGGGCTTGCGAGCCGAAGGCAAGGTCTATGAAGGCCGGCTGCCGCCGCCCAAAGGAGCGGTCGATGAGGATTGGGAAGATCGCGAGCAGCTTCTATTCCGCACCACCGATTTCGGCGACGACGTTGACCGCCCGCTCAAGAAATCCGACGGCAGCTACACCTATTTCGCGTCCGACATCGCTTATCACAAGTCGAAGCTCGAGCGCGGCTTTCGCAACATGATCGACGTGTGGGGCGCCGACCATGGCGGCTACATCAGGCGTATGAAAGCGGCGGTCAGCGCGGTGAGCGGCGGGACGGCTGCGCTCGACATCAAAATCGTCCAGCTTGTGAAGCTGTTGCGGGCCGGCGAGCCGGTAAAAATGTCCAAGCGCTCCGGAGATTTCGTGACTTTGCGTGAGGTTGTCGATGAGGTTGGCGTCGACGCCGTTCGCTTCATGATGCTCAACCGCAAGAACGATGCAGTGCTCGACTTTGACCTCGCCAAGGTGATCGAGCAGTCCCGCGACAACCCCGTGTTCTACGTTCAATACGGCCACGCGCGGGGACAGTCGATTTTCCGCAATGCCCGCGAGGTGATCCCGACGCTGCCTCAAGGCGACCGCGAGCGCCGTCACGCGTTAGCCCAAGCAGCGTTGCCGCGGCTCAATGATGCCGCCGAGCTCGCCTTGATGCGGCGTATCGCGCTTTATCCGCGCCTCGTTGAGGCCGCTGCAGCGTCCCACGAGCCTCACAGAATCGCCTTCTATCTGTATGAGCTTGCGAGCGATTTTCATGCCCTATGGACCAAGGGGAAGGACGCGTCATATTTACGCTTCATTATCCAGAATGATCCAGAACTGACTGCGGCGCGCCTTGCGCTCGTGCAGGGCATGGTGACAGTGTTGGCTTCCGGACTCGCCGTTCTTGGAGTTGGTGCGCCTGACGAGATGAGGTAGTTTCGATGTCGTCGGTCGCGATAAGTCAGCGATTGACGGGACGTCCCCGGATGAGGTTGCAATAGCAGCATGGCCGACAGTATTTTCAACCGCCCCCGATCCTCATTTGAGCCGCGCGCGCACGATGAGCGCGGTCGGGATCTTGGGGGAAAGCAGTCTCGTCCCTCTGATGAGGGTGCAACGGAGCGGCGCGATCCGGGAGCGGATGCGCTGTTGGAGTTGGCGCGGCTGATTGGCCAAGGCGAACCATTCGCGCCGAGTGCGGGACGCGCCGGTGAACCCGGCGGGCCTGATGGACGCGTCGCCGACGCTCCCCGTGCGTCCAATTCACCGGATCGCGCCGCTCAAGACCGAGCAGCGTTCGCGCGCCCGGTCTTGCGGGACGGAGTTCAATCTCAAGATCAGTCATTTGAAGATCGATTGCGTGAACCTCGATTTGAGGAGCGTTCATCGCTGGAGGGAAATCCTCAAAATCGCCGTGACCGTTCCCAGCCGCCCTACGGCACCGACCGCTCCGATTTCCTGGAACTGTCCGGCCACGAAGAATACCCGGTCGCACCCCGGCAGACGCCAGCCGATGATCGGGACGATGGCGATCATGATCATCGCGAGGATTCCATGACGGGGCAGCGGCAACCAGCCTATGGGCACCAAGACGAATATGCCGACGAATACGGTGAGGATGAATACGGACACGACAGCGACTACGAATATGAGACGGAGCACGAACCTGCTGACCAGGATGACGACCCGGGCTCAAAGCGACGCAGCTCCACCAAGGTCGTTATCGCGGTGCTCGCGCTTGCGGTGTTCGGCAGCGCTGCCGCGTTCGGCTATCGCACCATGTTCAGGGATGCCCCGTCGGGGCCGACGCCAATCATCCGAGCCGACAACTCGCCAACCAAGGTGATACCGGGCGGGGATGCCAGCGCTAAGCCCGTCAATGAACGTGTCGGCGACAATACGGGTGAGCGTTTGGTGCGCCGTGATGAAGATCCGGTTGATGTAGGTGCAACATATCGCTCCGGCTCCGGCGACAGTGGCGCTGCCGGACCATTACCGGACGCAGGATATCCTCCGCCCGCAACCGTTCCAGCCGGCGGGCCTGGCTCCTCAAGCGACACTAGGCGGGTACGCACCGTGACGATACGGCCGGACCAGAGCGCAGCTGCTTCGGATCGCGCCCCGCCCCCGCCATCGCGGGCGACGCCACCACCAGCAGCACCACCAGCGGCACCGCAAGCGCCACCGCCGCGTCAGACCGCCGCATTGTCAGCCCCGACCACAAGCGGCCCCCCGGTGGCGGTCGCGCCGGAAGCAGCCGTACCTCGAGCCGCTGACGCCGGCGGTTTTGTCGTGCAGCTTTCCGCCCAGAGAAGCGAAGCCGACGCCCAGGCAGCGTTTCGCACCATGCAGGGGAAATATTCGACGGTCTTGAGTGGCCATCAGCCATTGATTCGGCGCAAAGACCTAGGTGAACGCGGCATCTTCTATGCGGCACAGGTTGGCCCGTTTGGTGCGAAGAGCGATGCGGATCAGCTATGTGAAACGCTGAAATCAGCGGGCGGAACCTGTTTCGTCCAGAAGAATTGACGGATGCGCGCTTGCCCTTGGGGGTTGCGCGGGCTAAGCCGCCGGCATGGCGACGAGGGCCTTTATTACCGGATTAAGGGGTACGGCGATAGCGCCGGAGGAACGGGCGTTCCTGCGGGACGCCTCGCCCTTTGGCCTGATTGTGTTCAAGCGCAATATTGTCGATCCGTCGCAGCTTAAAGGATTAATTAACGAATTTAGAACCGTATGTGGGCCGGATGTGGCCGTCCTGATCGACCAGGAAGGAGGCCGCGTGCAGCGGATGGGGCCGCCCCATTGGGGCGCCTATCCGGCCGGCGCCTTTTATGGCGAACTTTACCGGCGCGATCCTGCGTGTGGCTTGCGGGCGGCGTGGCTTGGAGCCCGGCTCATGGCGACCGATCTTGCCACGGTTGGTATTACGGTCGATTGTCTGCCAGTCGCCGACGTGCCCGTTGCCGACGCTGACCAGGTGATCGGAGATAGGGCTTATGGCGACACGGCGCAGCAGGTCGCCGCCATTGCGGCCGCGATAGCAGCCGGGCTGCAGGCCGGCGGGGTGCTGCCGGTCGTCAAGCACCTGCCGGGTCATGGCCGCGCTACAGCGGACAGCCATCGTCGCCTGCCGGTCGTGACCGCCGCCCGGAGGACTTTGGAAATGACCGATTTTGCTGCCTTCGTGCCGTTCGCAGCAGCGCCGCTCGGGATGACGGCCCACGTGGTGTTCACAGCTTTCGACCCGGACCTTCCGGCAACCACGTCGCCGATTATGATTGAACAAGTGATTCGCGGACTTATCGGATTCTCCGGAGCCCTGATGAGCGACGATCTGTCGATGGGGGCTCTGTCGGGCCCGATTGGTGAACGGGTCCGACGATCGCTGGACGCCGGTTGCGACCTCGTCCTCCATTGCAACGGTGAGCTTGCCGAGATGGAAGAGGTCGCAGCGAGTTGTCCGGAACTCGCCGGTGCCGCCTTGCAACGGACTGCGCGTGCGCTCGCCTCACGCCGTGCGCCCGAACCGATTGATGTCGAGGCGACGCGAGCTGAGTTTGCGCAAATGGTGGCCGGTCATTCCGGCGTCGTGACGGGATGACAGAATGACGGACACGGCTTCGTTCACTGAGGATATCGCGGGCAATCGCAGCAGCGACGAGCCGACGTTGATCGTCGACGTCGAAGGGTTCGAAGGTCCGCTCGACCTTTTGCTCACGATGGCGCGCCAGCAGAAGGTCGATCTCGCCAAAATTTCCATATTGGCGCTCGCCGACCAGTATCTTGCGTTTGTGGAACAGGCGCGCCGCATGCGCCTTGAGCTTGCCGCCGATTATCTCGTGATGGCTGCCTGGCTCGCTTATCTCAAATCGCGCCTGTTACTGCCTGAACCAGTCGCGCCGGAGGGCATGAGCGCCGCCGATATGGCGAAAGCTCTGGCGCTGCGGTTGCGGCGGCTTGATGCCATCCGCGAGGCTGGGGCGCGACTGTTCGAACGTCCGCTGCTCGGGCGCGACGTATTCGGCCGCGGCGATCCGGAACCGATCGCCGAAATCAAGCGGCCGCAATGGTCGGCGACCCTCTACGATCTGATCTCGGCCTATGCGGCAGAGCGCCAGCGCCATGCGCTGCGGCGCGTGCGATTCGCCAAGCGCACTGTGTGGTCGCTCGTCGAGGCGCGCGAAGCTTTGCAACGCCTGATCGGCGCAACGGGCGAGTGGAGCAGGCTCGACGAATATCTGATCGCCTTTGTGGTCGAGCCGTCAATGCGGGCAACGGTCCTTGCCTCATCGCTCGCCGCGACGCTGGAAATGGTGCGCGAGGGCGAGGTTGAAATGCACCAGTCGGCCGCATTCGCCCCGATCTATTTGCGCAAGCGTGTGGGTGCCGAGCCCGATGGCGCTGAAGCACGGCCCCCGGTATCCGGAGCTTCATCATGAGCGTCTTGAAAATTGCGACAGCCGTAGACATCGGCGTGGAGGGCATTTGATGGTGGGTTTTGCCGAGTTGCGCACACAAGTCTATGACGAGCAGAATGGCGGGGAGCCGGCGAAGGCGACCGAAACCCGGCCAGAGGAACTTCGGCTGCTTGAGGCACTCCTGTTCGCCGCATCCGAACCGCTCGACGAGAAGACGCTCGCCAAGCACCTGCCGGTGGGCGCTGATGTGCGCGTGAACCTTAAACGCCTGCAGATCGAGTACGCTCCGCGCGGCGTCAATCTCGTTCGTATCGGCAATAAATGGACGTTCCGCACCGCAAACGATCTGTCATGGCTTCTCACCCATGAGGCGGTGGAACCAAAAAAGCTGTCGCGCGCGGCAATCGAGACGCTCGCCATCATCGCCTATCACCAGCCGGTGACGCGCGCCGAAATCGAAGAGATTCGCGGCGTTTCGGCCGCCAAGGGTACCCTTGATGTGCTGCTCGAGACCGGTTGGGTCCGCCCGCGCGGCCGCCGCAAGGCGCCGGGCCGGCCGCTGACTTACGGGACGACGCCGGATTTCCTCAGCCATTTCGGCCTGGAAGCGCTCGGCGACCTGCCCGGGCTTGATGACCTCAAGGGGTCGGGCCTGTTCGACGGCACTTTGCCCCCGGGCTTCGCGGTGCCGGAACCCTCCGACGATCCGGCCCTGCGGCCCGACGAAGATCCGCTGGAGCCTGGGGACCTCGACCTCGGATTGGCCCCCCGCATGGAGGGCTGATCTATGCACATTTCTTCCCGAGGGTATAACCGTGCCAGATACGGTCGAATTCGGCGAGGCCGCGGCGCATGGTAAGGGCGCCGGGCGGGCATTCGGACTTGCTGGAGCTTTTCCAGCCACCGAGACGCGCGAT
>DATGCX010000101.1:0-21017 GCA_035311445.1 Xanthobacteraceae bacterium
TGGTCGACGGCGACAACGCCATGGGACATCTGATCATGCGCTTTGCCGCCCACACCGCAATCGCCGGCCGGGTTCGGCCATGTATTGCCAAGCCCCCGCCGGCCCAGCGCGAGAGCCAGCGACATGAAACGCTGGTCGAGCAAGGCGTTGCGACCTGCCGTCATTTGGCGCGGTCATCTTCAGGCGGATCAATGATGCTCCTGAACGCAAGAATGTCAGCCCGCAACCCCTTTGCGAGCATTGCGGCCGCTTCGATGGTACGGGCGGCTCCTTGAACCCGGAAGCTGTCATAGTTGTGTGCGGCACGGTGCCTAAACCGACGCGTTTCAGTCGCAGCTTCGGCAATCTGGGCGCTGATAATGGCGGGGCGCCTGCCCGGCAGTGCTGCGGCAACTCGGGTGATCAAATCCGCGTGCCAATTTTCGCCAACCGGCCTTTCTTCACCCAGCATTTCCAAAATCCGAAGGAAGCCGCCTTCAAGCGCGGTATGAGCTGGTTGCAATGCGTGCATCAGTGCCATTTCGGCTTGATAGCCGTCGAGCCCCGGCGCATCAAAGCCGCCTTTGCGGTATAGCTTGATCGATTGTCCAAAGTGGCGGATGGCAGCGTCTATGTCGGCGTCGACCTCAAACCGACGGGCGTCGCTCATGGCAGCAGCAGTGCCTTTGCGGCAATCTTTTCGAGGAAGGCGTCCGTGCACCAAGCCTTCGGTTGCACATCCGGTGTCAGCCCGAGGCGATTACATGCCTGTTCGACGAAATCCAAAGCCTGACCGATGTGCCGGTCATCGAAATCGACAACAATGTCGATATCACTGCCGACATGAAATCGCCCGGTCGCTGCAGAACCGTAAATCCAGAATTTCCCGTGATGAGAAAGCGCGAAATTTGTGAGTTCTTCGCGCAACTGAGCGAATCCGGTACGGATTTCTTCCACACGGGCCTTCTTGCGATCGGCAAGCGTTTGAACAGTGGTCATACCGCCTCTTTGATCTGATGCCGCCGCACGCAGCTACGGGGTAATGTCGTATTGGCGCCAAGGAACCTCAAGGCTCTCCGCCGCACAATAGTCACTACTTCCTCGCCGGCACGATGGCGACGTCCTCATCCCCGGACAATTCCCCGAGCACCCGCTCGAAATCCTTGGCCTCGCGAAAATTGCGATAGACCGAGGCGAAGCGCACATAGGCCACGTCGTCGAGATCGCGCAGGTGCGCCATCACGGTTTCCCCGATGGTCTCGGTGGTGACTTCGTTCTCGCCGAGGCTTTCCAGCTCACGCACGATCTTGGAGACGGTGTGCTCGATGAGATCGGGATCGACATTGCGCTTGCGCACCGCAATGACGATCGAGCGCGCGAGCTTGTCGCGATCGAAGGGAACGCGGCGGCCGTTGCGCTTGATGACGACGAGTTCGCGCAGCTGCACGCGCTCAAAGGTGGTGAAGCGAAATCCGCATGCGAGGCACAGCCTTCTGCGCCTGATCGCCGAAGAATCCTCGGTCGGCCGGGAATCCTTCACCTGCGTGTCGAGGCTCGTGCAACTCGGGCAGCGCATCGCTTGCTCGTCAATGATAGATCGGAAACCGTGCGAGCAGCACTTTGACCTTCTCGCGCACCGCCGCTTCGACCAGGTGGTCGGCTTCGCTGCCGTTCTGCGACAACACGTCGAGCACCTCGGCGATCAATGCGCCGACTTCGCGAAACTCGGCCGCGCCGAAACCGCGCGTGGTGCAGGCCGGCGATCCGAGACGAATACCCGACGTCACCGTCGGCTTTTCGGGATCGAACGGAATGCCGTTCTTGTTGCAGGTAATATGCGCGCGACCGAGCGCCGCCTCGGCGGTCTTTCCGGTCAGCCGCTTGGGCCGCAGGTCCACAAGCATGAGATGCGTATCGGTGCCGCCGGAAACGATGTCGCAACCGCCCGCCTTCAGGGTTTCGGCCAGTACCTTCGCATTCTCCACGACGCCGTGGGCGTAGCCCCGGAACGACGGTCGCAACGCCTCGCCAAGCGCCACCGCCTTGGCGGCGATCACATGCATCAGCGGGCCGCCCTGCAGGCCCGGAAACACCGCAGAATTGATCTTTTTCGCAAGGTCCTCCCGGTCTGTCAGTATGACGCCGCCGCGCGGTCCGCGCAGCGTCTTGTGGGTGGTGGTGGTCACCACATGGGCGTGCGGAAACGGGCTTGGATGCACGCCGCCCGCCACCAGCCCGGCGAAATGCGCCATGTCGACCAGCAGATAGGCGCCGACCTCGTCAGCGATCTCGCGGAACCGCTTGAAATCGATGAAGCGCGGATAGGCCGAGCCGCCCGCGATGATGACCTTAGGCCGCTGCTCGCGGGCGAGCCTGCCCACTTCGTCCATGTCGATCCGGTGGTCGTCATGGCGCACATTGTAGGGCACCACCTTGAACCACTTGCCCGACATGTTGACCGGCGAGCCATGGGAGAGATGCCCGCCGGCCGCAAGGTTGAGCCCCATGAAGGTGTCGCCCGGCTGCATCAGCGCCATGAAGGCGGCCGCATTCGCGGATGCCCCGGAATGCGGCTGGACATTTGCGAAGCCACATCCGAACAGCCTGGTGGCCCGCTGAATCGCCAGGTTTTCCGCAACATCCACGAACTGACAGCCGCCGTAATAGCGCCGGCCCGGCAGCCCCTCCGCATATTTGTTGGTCAGCACCGAGCCCTGGGCTTCCAGCACGGCGCGGCTGACGATGTTCTCGGATGCAATCAATTCAATTTCGTCGCGCTGGCGGCCGAGTTCGCGGCGGACCGCGTCGGCGATTTCCGGATCAGTCTCAGCCAGCGGCGCCGTGAAAAAAGGATCGGCGGCGGCCTCGGACGGACGTAGTTGCTGCATCGAAATCTCCAGGTGTGTATCGATCCGCGGCAGCCTTCTGACCGCCATATGCGCGACGAGGTTGCGATAGCATATTGCCCCCAGCGCGCCAAGGTTTGTTCCTCTCCCGATCCTTTCCACTATATGTAGGGGCCGGAAACGCCAGGATGAGGTGAATGTTTCACAGCCTCTGTTGCAGCCGTTTCACTTACCGCGCAAAAATCGAATGATGCCGGAAAAATCCTCTCCGGCATGTCCGCGGCCGGTAAACAAGCCGTAAAGCTCGGCCGCCGCGGCGCCGAGTGGCGTCACCGCCTGGGCGGCGCGCGCGGCGTCCTGGGCGAGTTTCAAATCCTTCAGCATCATGGCGGCGGTGAACCCCGCCTGATAGTCGCGATTGGCTGGCGATGTCGGCACCGGGCCGGGCACCGGACAGTAGCTGGTCATCGACCAGCATTGTCCTGAGGACTTCGACGCAATGTCGAACAGGCGCTGGGCATCGAGGCCGAGTTTCTCCGCAAGCAGGAAGGCTTCGGATACTGCGATCATCGACACCCCGAGAATCATGTTGTTGCAGATCTTCGCAGCCTGACCATTGCCCGAGCTGCCGGCGTGCACGACGGTCTTTCCCATGGCTTCGAGAATCGGACGTGCGTAGGCGAAGGCAGCCTCGGGCCCGCCGACCATGAAGGTGAGGGTGCCGGCCTGGGCGCCGGCGACCCCGCCCGAAACCGGGGCGTCCACCATCGCAAGCCCCTTTTCGGCGGCGCGCGCCGCAACCTCGCGGGCGGTCGGCACATCGATGGTCGAGGAGTCGATGAGGAGCGCGCCGGCACCGGCCGCATCGATTACCCCGCCGGAACCGCAGTAGACCTCGCGCACATGCTCGCCCGCCGGCAGCATGGTGATGATCGCGTCGGCGCCGCTGCACGCCACGGCGATCGTTTCTGCCGCAAGTCCGCCGATTGCCGAAAGCTTTCCGCTGAGCGGCTTGACCACGTCGAATCCCACCACCTCGTGCCCGGCCTTGAGGAGATTGGCTGCCATCGGGAAACCCATATTCCCGAGCCCGATGAATCCCATGCGCGCCATGAGAATCTCCTCATTCCAATTCGGCAGAATTGGTCATCGCGGATGCTCGCGTGCTGCGAGTATGGAGAGTATGAGATATATCAGGACGGCAAGCGCGCTCGCGGCCACGACGGTCACGTCGGTCCCGTAGACCTGATCGAAGAAGAGCTGAACCATGATCATTGTCACCGTCGAGGTGAGCCACACAACGGCCCCCCACGGCGCGACCAGCCACAGCCCGACCGCCGCGACGAGATCGATCACCGAGAAAAACACCGTGGTCGCCTGCCACGCCTGGATATGCGCCTCGAACCCGCCCTCTTCTCCGATAATGCCGCATACGGCCGCCCAATGGTAAAGCCCCTTGAGCATGGAGGTGACGGCCATGATGCGCAGGTAGAACACCAGCCGCTCAGTCCATCCCGCGCTGCGTAAATTGAAGAACAGGCCGCGCGCAGGCGCATTTCTCTCGACAAGGTCATGGGAATGCTGATCAATCACGGCAGCGCAAGCTCGGCTTCCAGCGGAGCGAAATAGCGTTCGACCATTTCCGGCGTCACCTCGGCCAGCGTTGCCGGGTGCCACTGCGGACGATTGTCCTTGTCGATGATCACGGCGCGGATCCCCTCATAGAAATCATGCCCGTAAGCGACCCGGGACACAATGCGGAATTCCGCCTGCATGCATTCCGCAAACGACCAGTGACGGCCGCGACGCATCTGCTCAAGTGCGATCTTGAGACTCAGCGGCGCCTTGGTTCTTATCGCCGCCGCCACATCGCGCGCCCATTGAGCATCGCTGCTTGCCGTCGCAGCCTCTGCATCGAGCCGTGTCAGTATGTCCTCGACACTGCCGGCGGCGAAAATCCGGTCGATGGCGCTGCGCCGCGTCATCACGGGCGCTTGCTCTGCATTCCCCCGTGGCAGGGATACCGGAACCGACGCACGGCCCTTCTCCCTCTCCCCGCTTGCCATTAGGGCGTTTACGCCCGTCTTCGACGGGCTATGGAGAGGGCCGGGGTGAGGGGGACTCTCCACCGGCTCAGACTCGCGGACAGGCCCCCTCACCCGCCCTCGCTTCGCTCGGTCGACCTCTCCCCGCAAGCGGGGAGAGGTAAAGGCATCAGTTGCTGTCGCAGCGACCGGCTCCGCGAACGCCGCCAGGATAGCATCCACTGAAACCGCGCCGCACAGCGCTTCGACGACGTTCGGAAAGCGCGCCGTGGCGATACGGTGAGTCACGATGCCGGCCGCCAGCGCATCGGACGGCCCGAGGCGCTCCCCGGTAAGCGCGCAGTAGGTCCCGGTCTCTCCGGGCATACGGGGCAGGAACCAGGTTGCACCCACGTCGGGGAAGAATCCGATGCCGACTTCCGGCATGGCAAATTGGAAACGGTCTCCGGCAACCCGATGCGAGCCATGCACCGAAACGCCGACACCGCCGCCCATGACGATGCCGTCAATCAGCGCCACGTAAGGCTTGGGATAGTGTCGGATGACCGTGTTGAGGGTGTATTCCTCATGCCAGAATGCGATCGATTCCTCCTGTCGGCCGGCGCGGCCCGCCTCATAGATCCGGCGCAGGTCGCCGCCTGCCGAAAACGCGCGGCCGCCGGCCGCCACGACGATGACCCGGCTGACCGCGCCGTCATTGCGCCAGCGATCAAGCGCCGCGTGCAACGCCCGCACCATCTCGCCCGTGACCGCATTGAGGGCTGCCGGCCGATTGAGCGTGGCAATGCCGGCGGCGCCGCGGCGCTCCAACAGGATTTCCGGTTTGCTCGGCATCGGTGGGCTCGTTCGGGCCAACTGCAGGCTCGCATGCAATCGCCGACGACGAGATAAAGCTTTTTCCGACGAAATCGAGGCACAACGCGGGCGACATCCGGGGTTGCGCGGACAAGCCCGGCGACGACGCCGGTATGTAATTCAAAGCGATCGAAAATCCGCCGTGATCCGTATGGGATCGCGGTATTCCGCCGCGTTATTTGCGCCTTGACTGGAAAACACAGGATTTAGAGACTAAAGAAGGTCACTCTGGAGGAGGCCCCCATGGCCATCAAATTCGGCCGCCCACTCGAAGCAACAATGCGCTTCTCTCCCGCCGAGGCAGAGAGCGTCGCCTCCGCCCGGCTCGATCTCACTGTGCGACCGCGGCGCAACCGGCAATCCGAATGGGTCCGCCGGATGGTACGCGAGAATGTGCTGACGGCCGACGACCTGATTTGGCCGTTGTTTCTGGTCGACGGTGAGCGCAAGCGTGTTCCGGTCTCCTCCATGCCGGGCGTCGAGCGTATTTCGATCGACGAAGCCGTGCGCGATGCCGAACGGGCGGCGAAACTGCGGATTCCCTGCATCGCGCTGTTTCCCTACACCGACCCCAATCTGCGCGACGACGCCGGCACGGAAGCGCTCAATCCGGATAATCTCGTCTGCCGCGCCATCCGTGCCATCAAGAAGGAGGTGCCTGACATCGGCCTCCTCTGTGATGTGGCGCTCGATCCCTATACGAGCCACGGCCACGATGGGTTGCTGCACAACGGCAAGATCATCAACGACGAGACCGTCGAGGTGCTGGTCAAGCAGGCGCTGGTGGAGGCGGAAGCCGGGTGCGACATCATCGCTCCGTCTGACATGATGGACGGGCGAGTAGGCGCCATCCGCCGCACGCTCGATGCGGCCGGCCGGATCGATGTGCTCATCATGGCCTATGCGGCGAAGTACGCGTCCGCGTTCTACGGGCCGTTTCGCGATGCGGTCGGCTCGTCGGCAACCCTCGTCGGCGACAAGCGAACGTACCAGATGGACCCGGCCAACGCGGACGAGGCGTTGCGCGAGGTTGAGATGGACCTTGCGGAGGGCGCCGACCTCGTCATGGTGAAACCCGGCATGCCGTATCTTGACGTGCTGCGGGTCGTAAAGGACACGTTCGCGGTGCCGACCTTTGCGTATCAGGTCTCCGGTGAATATGCGATGGTGATGGCGGCCGCCGGACACGGCTGGCTCGACGGCGACAGGGCCATGATGGAAAGCCTGACTGCCTTCAAGCGCGCCGGCGCCGACGGGATTTTGACCTATTTCGCCCCTCGCGTGGCGGAGAAATTGTCTGGAAGCTGAGCCGGAATGTCCGGCGCCACTGCGAGAGTTTGCGGGTCGGGGATGGACGACCGGCGTCCGGTGAAATAGTTCGTTTTCCAGTCTCTGGTCAACCGGCAGCGATGACGCCGCCCGTACCCTCCCCCGCGTGCGGTCGCGTGCGGGGGAGGGTAGGGAGCGGGCACCTCAATCAATCGCCGATCCGGCCGCGAGCCGCACCGGCTGATAGCCACCGCGCATCAATGCACTCATGATCTCGTTGGCATGATCGCGGTCGCGCGCCTCGACCGTAATGTCCAGCTTCGTGCCCTTGGCGGGAACGTCGAGAAACAGGCGGCGGTGTTCGACCTCCAGAATGTTGGCGCCGAGCGCGCCCAGCAATGAAGCAATCGGGCCGAGCACGCCGGGCCGATCCGCGATGGTGAGCCGGAAGGAGACGATCCGGTCCTCGCGCTCCAATTCGCGCACCATGATGCTGGCGAGGATGCGCGGATCGATATTGCCGCCGCACAGGATCAAGCCGACTTTGCGGCCGCGGAAGCGATCGGGGGCGGCAAGCATGGCGGCGAGTCCCGCGGCCCCCGCCCCTTCTGCCATGGTCTTCTGCAGCGTGAGATAGGCGTTTACGGCGCGCTCGAGATGCGCCTCGTCGACCAGAATGATGTCGCTGACGAGTTCACGCACCACCGGCAGCGTGAGCTTGCCGACATTCTTGACCGCGATGCCTTCCGCCAGCGTCGGCCCGCCGATCGGATCGTTCGCTCCCGTAATGGCGTTGCGCATGGACGGATAAAGCGCCGCCTCGACGCCGACGACCTCGATCCTTTCCCGCGCGCCGCGCGCCGCAATGGCATTGCCAGCAATGAGCCCGCCGCCGCCGATGGGGATGACCAGCATATCGAGATCGGGCATTTCGTCGAGCATTTCCAGCGCGATGGTGCCCTGCCCCGCAATGATGGCGGGATCGTCATAGGGATGCACCAGGACCAGTTGCTCCTCTTCGATGATCGCGGCGACGCGGTCCTGGCATTCGCTCAACCCTTCGCCTTCAAGCACCACTTTCGCGCCGTACGCCTCGGTTGCCTTCACCTTCACGAAGGGCGTCGTCACCGGCATCACGACGGTGGCGGGAATTTTCAGGCGTTGCGCATGATAGGCAACCGCCTGGGCATGGTTGCCGGCCGACATGCAGATCACGCCGCGACGGCGCTCGTCCTCGGTGAGCGTGGCGAGCTTGATGAAGGCGCCACGCTCCTTGAATGAATTGGTGACCTGCAGATTTTCGTACTTGACGTGAACGTAGGCGCCAGTGAGCGCCGAAAGCTTCGGCGCCGGCAGCATCGGGGTCTGCAGGATCGAACCCGTGAGCATGTGCCGCGCCGCCTCGATATCGGCAAGCCGTACGGTCATGGCGGCATCGTCAAGGTTTGGCGCTCCAATCTTGCCAGACCAGACCGCGCACCCGAGCAAATTCCGACACGTTCGCCGTAACCAGCGTAGCTCCGCTTCTCAATGCCTGCGCGGCGATCAGCAGGTCATAGGGGCCAATCGGGGTTCCCGCCGTCGCAAGTGCGCCGCGCAAATCACCAGCGATCGCCGCGTCCTCCTCGTCGAACGGACGAACGTTGATATTGCCAGACAGAAAAACGCGCAATCGCTCCACGTTTTCCCGGCGCCGCTCGCTTCGCGCCACGCCATACCACAATTCGTACAGCACAATGGACGAGACCGCGACCACGGCGCCTCGTGAAGCCACGCGTCGCAACCGACTCCGCACGGGCGGCTGGTTCTTGAGCAGCGCAATCACAGTGTTGGTGTCAAGAAAATAGCTCACGCGAAGAGGTCCTTGATCGGAGGCATCGGCGGTTGAAGCCGCCCCTCCTCCATGAACGGCACGTCAGCAAAACGATCCAACTCGGCAAACCAGGCGTCAATGTCGGTCACCATGGGCTCAAGCAGGATGCCGGTCTCAACACGGCGGACGCGCACGCGGTCGCCCGGTAATCGGAATGCTAAAGGCAAGCGCACGGCTTGGCTGCGGCCATGCTTGAAGATTTTTGCGATCCCGGAGTCGGACATAACGGCCACCTGGTTTGATATACACTGAAAGTATATATCGCCGCCGGCGTGCTGCGGCAAGGGGAAAGCCGACTCGCCGAAGGGCACCCATCGACGCGATGGTGCCCGCGCAATGTCTGCAGCGGCAGCGCCACAGTAATTGAAAGGCCGCTGACGACTCCACCGTTCGGGTACGATGTTATTTCGCCAGTGTGATCGCCGTGTAAGGACCATGCGGCGTCATGTCGATGTTGTGCACCTTGGCAATGAGCTTGGTCGCCGGGTTCCCTTCAGCCTTCCTCACCACCTCGGTGAATTCGGGATCATCGGCCCTGGCCTGCAACCGTTTGTCCCGTTCCTCCTTGGACGGATAACCTCGGATATAAATGAACGTGTTCTCGGCGTTGATGCCGAGTTCGGGATCGCTTTGCTGGGGAATCCAGTAGCCCACATTGGTGATCCCGTGCCGCGCGAAGATCGCCGCCGTCCGGCTTGCGAACCGTTCCGCCAGCGCGTCTCGCTTGCCCGGCAGTGCGGTGTACACACGCAGTTCGTAGAACCCGGGCGCCTGGCCTTGCTGCGCATAGCCCCACGTAACGCCGGCCGCCCCGAAGGCCAGTCCGAGAACCGCAGCGATTTTCCACTTCAACATCGATCCCTCCCTTGATGAAATTGCAAATCAGTCCAACTGGTCTACTGGTGCGTTGTGGCCGACCACGCGATGATCATCCCGGGATGACGCACCGTCAACGGCACTTCGCGTCATCCAACCGCCGATTTTATCCGCTCGACTTCACCCTTGCGGCGGACAATGCACCGCGCCATTGTTGATCCGAGGAGAGGCCCATGGCTGACGGCGGACCCGGACGTTTTGTTGAAATCAAACCGCACGCCTACGATCCCGTTTTAAACCCGGAGCTTTTCGAGGGCGTGCTGGCGCGGCGAATGATCGCCTTCGTTATCGACCTCGTCATCATCACGGTTCCGATCATCATGGCCTGCATCTTCATCTTCCTGTTTGGGGTGATCACCTTCGGCCTTGGGTGGGCGCTCTACTTCCTGCTCGTCCCGGGATCTGTGATCTGGGCACTGGTCTACTACGGCGCCACCATGGGCAGCCCGGCGTCCGCCACCATCGGCATGCGCACGGTCGATATCGAAGTACGGACGTGGTACGGCGCGCCCTGCTATTTCGTGCTCGGCGCAGTCCATGCCATCGCGTTCTGGATAACGACCTCGGCGCTGACACCGCTGGTGCTGCTGGTCGGCCTCCTCAATGAAAGGCGACGGCTGCTGCATGATTTCCTGCTCGGCACAGTGGTCATCAACAACGAGTACCGTGCCGCGGCGCTGCGCCATTACGGGCATTGACCCGCAAATGGGCTTTGACGCCGGGCGATAACCGCGCAAATCTATGGTGGGAGGCGGGTTCGCAGCCCGAGCCCGCCGGACGAAGCCTGAAGCACCGAACCTTTCTGAAACGCGCACCGACGAAACCGAACCTTGACCCAACATTCCCGCGATACGCCGCAGTTCTACCTCACCGCCCCGTCGCCATGCCCGTATCTGCCGGGCCAGGAGGAACGAAAGGTATTTACGCACTTGGTCGGAGAGCGGGCCCCGGAGCTCAATAATCTGCTCACCCACGGCGGCTTCCGGCGCAGCCAGTCGATCGCCTACCGGCCGGCCTGCGAGCGCTGCAGGGCCTGCGTGTCGGTGCGGGTCATCGCGGGCGAGTTCCGACCGACCCGCAACATGCGCCGGGTGCTCGACCGCAATCGCGACATTGCGGGCGAAATGCGAGTCGCAGTGCCGACCTCCGAGCAATATTCGGTATTCCGCGCTTATCTTGACGCCCGCCATTGCGACGGCGGGATGGCTGACATGACGGTGCTCGACTACGCCATGATGGTCGAGGACAGCCATGTCCAGACCAAGCTGATCGAATATCGCCGCATCAGCCCTGACGCCGACGGCTCCTATTCCCCTCGCGGCGGCGAGCTTCTGGCGGTGGCGCTGACCGACGTGCTCAAGGACGGCCTGTCTATGGTCTACTCGTTCTACGAGCCTGAGCGGGAGCACCGCTCTCTCGGCACGTTTATGATTCTCGACCACATTGCGCGGGCACGTCGTATGGGGCTTGCCTATGTGTACCTCGGATATTGGGTCCGCGGCTCCCGCAAAATGGATTACAAGGGGCGTTTCCTACCGCAGGAGCGGCTTGCGCCGGAGGGATGGTTGCGGGTCGAAAAGTGAGGCTCGTTAGACGAAACTGATCACCTGCCATCTTAAAGGAATTCGGTAAGCCGTCTAAATTTATTGCACAAGCGAAGCAAAGCTGAATTCAGGGCTGGCGGCAAAATCCCGATCTATTTCAATTTATTGAAAAAATTAGAATATGGCGCATGGCGCAACTGATACTGTGATGCAACAACGCTACTTTCGCCTGCATCGCAGCATTTAACGCGCTCATGAAGATGTGATTGCTTCATTTGTAAAAATGCAAAAAAAATCGCGCATACTGTGTTGAGCAGTCAAAGTGCGACGCCCGACAGAATAGATTTTGTCAAGATGCATCGCCGGCTGGAAGAAGCGATAGGTATGACTATGCGTGCCTTCATCAAACGGTTTCTCATGCACTACGGCATCTATCGCCGTTATCCGCTACCGCGGCTGTCGGCATTCCGTAATGCGTGGCGTAACGCCCGCGCCTGATCCGAACGCATCAGGCGAATTTATTCGACCGCGGAAACCCCTTCGGGGCGATACGCCCTGCGTCGGCGCGGTTGCCGCGCCAATCAACGAGTTCTTTCATGGTGAGGGTGAACAGGCGCCCGGCCGAATCCGTCCACGACAAACCGTCCGCAGCCTTGAATGTCTTGATGTCGGAGAGACCGCCGTCCTTGTAGCGCTGCAGCCGGACGCCCCGCCCGCGCGTCATTTCCGGAACCTGGTCGAGCCCAAACAGCACGAGCTTCCGGTTTTCCCCAATCGCTGCGACGATCTCGCCCTCGACAACGCACATGGCGCGCGCCTCGTCCGGAGGTGAAATGTTGAGAACCTGCTTACCCTTGCGGGTATTGGCGATGCACTCGTCCTCCGGAACCACGAAGCCCCTGCCCTCTCGGCTCGCCACCAGCAACTTGCGGCCGCCGACCGCGGTGAACACTGACACGAGATCGGATTCCTGCTCGAGATCGATGAACAGCCGCACCGGTTCACCGTGGCCGCGTCCGCCCGGAAGCTTGCCCGCCTCGATCGTGTAGAAGCGCCCGTTGGTCGCGAATATCAGGCACTTCGACGTCGTCTCGGCCGGAAACGCAAAGCGCAATCCGTCATCGGCCTTGAAGGCGACGCCGGACAGATCCGTGACGACGCCCTTCAAGGCGCGAATCCAGCCCTTCTGCGACACCACCATGGTGATCGGCTCGCGGATCACCATGGCCTCCTCGATCGCGGCCTCGTCGTGCTCGGGCGCCTGTGAGAAAGCGGTGCGACGTTTGCCGAGCGGCGTCTTCGGCCCGAAGGTGTCGCGCACCGCCCTGATCTGGTCCGCGACGGTCTTCCACTGGTCCGCTTCGGACTTGACCAGGTCCCGCAGCTTCTTGCGTTCAGCGCGTAGATCCCTGTCCTCGGTCTTGATCTCCATTTCCTCGAGCCTGCGCAGGTTACGCAAGCGCATGTTGAGGATCGCGTCGGCCTGAATCTCGCTGAGCTTGAAGGCTCTTATGAGGACGGGCTTGGGCTCGTCCTCGGTGCGGATGATCTTGATGACGCGGTCGAGATTGAGATATGCGACCAGATACCCGCCGAGCACCTCGAGGCGGTTCTCGATCTGCCGCAGCCGATGATGGGTCCGGCGCAGCAGCACCTCGCGGCGGTGATCGAGCCATTCGCGCAAGGCTTCGGCGACGCCGAGCACCTTGGGAATTTTTCCCTTCACCAGCACGTTCATATTGAGCGGAATGCGGCTTTCGAGCTCGGTAAGCTTGAACAGCGATTCCATCAGCAGCTCAGCGTCGACGGTGCGGGCGCGCGGCTCGATGACGAGGCGGATATCCTCCGCGGATTCGTCCCGCACGTCGCCGACCAATGGGAGCTTCTTCTCGTTGACGAGTTCCGCGATCTTCTCGACCAGACGCGACTTCTGCACGAGCCAGGGGATCTCAGTGACGACCACCTGCCAGCCGCCGCGCCCGGTATCTTCCTTCACCCATTGTGCGCGCACCCGGAACGAGCCGCGGCCCGTGATGTAGGCCTCGGCGATCACGGCCGGATCGTCAACAATGACGCCCCCGGTGGGGAAATCCGGTCCCGGCACGTACTTGAGAAGACTGCGGCTCTTTGTATTGGGGTGCTCGATCAGGTGGAGCGCGGCATCGCACAGCTCGGCCGCGTTGTGTGGCGGTATCGCGGTCGCCATGCCGACCGCAATACCCTGCGAGCCATTGGCGAGCAGATTGGGAAACGCGCCCGGCAACACCACAGGCTCTTCTTCCGAGCCGTCATAGGTCGGGCGGAAATCGACCGCGTCCTCGTCGATTCCATCCATCAGGAGCCGTGCCACTTCGGTCAGGCGCGCCTCGGTGTAGCGCATGGCCGCCGGATTATCGCCGTCTATATTGCCGAAATTGCCCTGACCATCGATCAGCGGATAGCGCTGGGCGAAATCCTGGGCGAGCCGCACCAGCGCGTCGTAGACGGCCTGATCGCCGTGCGGGTGAAATTTGCCGATCACATCGCCGACGACCCGGGCGCATTTCTTGAACGCAGCCGCAGGATCGAGCCGCAATAGGCGCATCGCATAGAGCAGCCGCCGGTGCACCGGTTTGAGACCGTCCCGGGCATCCGGCAGGGCGCGATGCATGATGGTGGACAGCGCATAGGCGAGATAGCGCTCTTCCAGCGCGTCACGCAGCGCGATTTCCTGCACATCGGACGGTTCGGGAATCAGTGTCGTGGCCATAGTGATTCGATAGCGAATGGAGGGGATCAGGACAACCTGATAGGTAGGCAAAGCCGCCTCTAGGTGCCAGCGACCAGATTGTATTCGGCGATCACATCGGGCGTGCCAAATTCTGCCCCGCGGCTGCTCCCCTCGCGCCTTGCTCTAGTCACACGGGAATGGCCTGCTGTGTCGATCCAGCCGGAAGAGGGGGAGGTACCGATGAATTCCAGGCTGAGCATTGCACGAGCCGCGTTCTCTCGAGGGCGATGGGACACCGAGCCATCCGATGATCCGCCACTGCATCCGACCGAACTCGACTTCGTCTCGAGCAAGCGGTCATCGCGCAGGAAGCGGGCCTTGTTCGCCCTCATCCGCTTTGTGATCACGTTTGCTATTGGGGTTGCTGCCGTGCTGGCCTGGCAGTCCTACGGTGACGCGGCGCGGGCAATGATCGCCCGCTCTTCCCCGCGGCTTGCCTGGTTGGCACCGCCGGCGCCACCACCAGCTCAAGCTGCGCCCACCGCATTCGCGAGCGCTTCACCTGATCAGATCAAGGCGATATCGCAAGGTCTCGCGGTGGTGCGGCAGAGCGTCGACAAGCTCGCCGCTGAGGTCACCAAGCTGCAGGTGACTAAACCGGATACTGCGGACAGGACCTCAGCACCGCCACCGGCGGCGGCCAGCGTCCCGGTGCGCAAGCCCGTGACGCCGGCGCTGCCCGTGAGGTGATCAATCTACTGAGCGAAACAATAGAGCAGCCCGTAGCCGCCGGTGGCGATCAGATCCGCTTGGCTGCAGCCGCGTGATTGATGCGTCGAATTCCACGACCTGGCGAATTCGTTGTCGGCAAGGCCGCGGCGATCGGAGTGCCCCAGTTCCGCCTTGCCGAATTCACTGCTGGTCCAGTTGTTGCAGGTCAGGTTCATGTTGCCGGGGAACGCGCGGCCATCGGATTGCGAACCGGTCAGGACGTCGTGCCACACAGGCGTGTAGCCGACCCCGGAGACCTTTGTGCCGCGTTCGGTAAGTGCGGTGTCCATCGTCAATTTGTTGTTGTTGCTGTGGAGATCATCAACATTTTGCGCGATCACCTCGCCCTTGGCGTTCTGCCACGGACCATTGCCGATGCGCTCACGCGCATTGATGGCTTTGGCGGTAGGTGTTTCCGCCGTGCTCAGGTAGGCGTGCCACGTCTTGCTTCCGGCGCCCGCGGTCGCGGCCAATTGTTGACAATGCGCATCGGCCCCAGCGAGCCCGCCGAGGTCGCCGCCCTTGCCGAGCGAATTACTGGTCACAAAGAAGCTCAAATTGGGTGCCTGCGGCACTTGCTGCGCCTGCGCGGTCCCACTCACGCTGAGCGGCAGCAGCATCGCCAATGCGAGCGTGGACACATCCATCATCTTGTACATCGCCAACCTCCCTTTGTACGACTGTCGCCACCTTGCGGATGGGATGGCAGGCGTTTCCCTGCACGCCTGCTCGACAACGAGATTTCGGCAAGGAAACCTCATCATGCTGCGATTGATATTTCAAACGCCCCGTTCCGCAACGCGACCAAACCACAACGCCTTACCAGCCGCAAGACGCACAAAGGTGGCGCGCTATCGATTATGGCGCGATGCTGAGTCACCCGGGACGACGCCGGACCTTGAAGCAGCATAGTAGTACTGCTGCGGCGCGAACCGATATTCCTCCGGCCTGCGGGCGAGGGGTATTCTCTGCGTGTCATCGACGGTGGTGAGCCGGGTCACGCACGGCGCTTCGACCTTGCAGTCGGGCTGGCCTGTCCCGCTTTCCATAGCGGGCGTTTCCCACAGTGCGTCGACCAAGGAGTCTGGCCTGAGATTTGAGGTTTTATCGGAATCGGTAAATTGACGTTGCATTGTCTTCCTCCCGCATTCAGCCCATCGCTTTTTCGGTTGTGTTTCACATCCCGTTGACTGAGACGTGTCGCGGCAACTCCGACCGGCGGCGCCGCGTAAATTTTGGGGACTCGACTAAGCAGCCTTGGTGGCTTCCAGGACCTTAGGGCCCTTCCCACCCGCCGGCGTGGTACCGATTTGAATCCGTCTTGGCTTCAGCGCTGCCGGCAGCTTGCGCACCAAGTCGATTTGCAGGAGCCCGTTCTCAAAAGTCACGCCCACCGCCTCCACATGGTCGGCGAGGCTGAAGTGGCGCTCGAAGGGACGCGCCACAATGCTCCGGTAGATATAGTCTGGCTTATCAGTATCGCGCTTGTTGCCCGCGATCGTCAACCGATTCTGTTGGGCCGTGATGGTGACCTGTTCGGGTGAAAAGCCCGCGAGCGCGAGCGAAACGCGATAGCTCTCGTCGCCCGTTCGTATGATGTCGTAAGGCGGATAGCCGTCCGGGAATTCAAAGATTTCGCTGTTGTTGATCAGATCGAACAGGCGATCAACGCCGAGCGTCGACCGCCCGAGGGGAGAGAAGTCGTAGTTTCTCATAGCCACATCCTCCATTGAGCAACATGGATACGAGCACTACGCCGGACACCCGCCGACGCCCGCGCCAAGCCAAAGGCAGCGCCTAGTGGACAGCAAATTGGGAAGGACGTGATGGAGTTCAAGGTTCGCAAGGGGACAGCGACAATCCGCCGCGTGCTGCGGTTTTCAATGGGCCACAACCGACTGAAAACCATGGCTAATCTTTTGACGAGATGCGCGGCATAATTTATCAAATCCGCTGCCTTTACCTAATCAGGTGGCTGACAGCATACTCACCCGTTTTGCGGTCGATGGTTGGCTACAAAATATAAGGCGAGCTTCATTAACCGCAGAAATCCCGATAGATGCCCGCGATTGGCGATGCGCCGGCTGCTCTGATACGTTGCACCCCCGAGCCGGCGACCCAAGAGGACGGAATGGCACGTGGCCTCATCATTGCGCGGACCATGCAGGTGCTCGACAGGACGATCGGCAGATACCGCGCTGCCGGCGAGACATTGGCCCTGGTGCCGACGATGGGGGCGCTGCATGCCGGGCATCTGGCCCTGGTGCGCCGTGCGCGCCGCCGTGCCGGTCGCATTGTCGTTTCGGTCTTCGTCAATCCGGCGCAGTTCGCACCGACCGAGGATTTCTCCAGCTATCCGCGCACCTTCGAGACTGATATTGCGACCCTGCGGGCGGAGCACGTCGATCTCGTTTGGGCGCCGTCGCATGAACTGATGTACCCGGAAGGCTTCGCCACCAGCATCAATGTCAAGGGACCGGCAGCCGCCGACCTCGAGGACCGGTTCCGGCCGCATTTTTTCGGCGGCGTCGCAACCGTAGTAGCGAAGCTTTTCACGCAGTGCCTGCCGGACTTTGCGGTGTTTGGCGAGAAGGATTATCAGCAGCTCAAGACTGTGACGCGCATGGCTGCCGACCTCGACCTCAAGGTCAAAGTCATCGCCGTGGCGACGGTACGTGAGAAGGATGGTCTCGCCTTGTCGTCGCGCAATATCTATCTGTCGCCGGCCGAACGCGCCGTTGCGCCGATGCTCTACCGCACCCTCACCGAGAGCGCAGCGAGGATCGCGGCGCAAGAGCCCATCGCTCGGGTCATGACCGAGGGATGGCTCGCCATTGAAGCGGCGGGTTTTGCTGTCGATTATTTCGAGGCGCGCCACACGGAGACTTTGCGTCGCGTCGAGACTGCGCAAGACGGTCCTCTCCGCCTTCTCGTCGCTGCGCGCCTTGGCAAGACGCGGCTGATCGACAATATTGCAGCGTGAGCCGCCTGGGAGGGCGGGCGAGACGCCCGCGTTCCGGAGGGCCGCGCGTCTGCGCTGCCCGATCGAGGTTGCCCCATGATCCTCGCTATCCCGGCGGCTCTTGTCCTCCTCGCTCTCATCATCGCGCCACAGCTGTGGGTGACGAGCGTGATGAAGCGCCACGGCTCGCAGCGCGCGGCCATTCCCTGGACCGGCGGCGAGTTCGCCCGCACGCTGCTCGACAGCATGAAGCTCACTTCCATAAAGGTCGAGGAAACTGCTCTGGGAGATCATTATCATCCACTTGCCAAGTCGGTTCGCTTGAAGACCGATCATTATTTCGGACGGTCGCTGACTGCGATCGTGATTGCGGCCCACGAAGTCGGCCATGCCATGCAGGACGCGACCGGTTACGCGCCGCTGCAGACCCGAACCCGCATTGCCGGCGTGGCGGACTTCATACACAAAGCCGGTGCGATTTTCGTCATCGCGTCACCCGTGCTCGCTGCCCTGCTGCGCCACCCGGGCGGGCTGTTCGTTGGTCTCGCAGCTGCGGTACTGATGAATCTCGTGGCCGTGGTGATGCATGCCGTCACGTTACCGGTCGAGTTCGACGCCAGCTTCAATCGCGCGATGGTCGTCCTCGAGCACGGAAAATTCATTCCCGAAGAGGAAATGGGCGCGGCCCGTCACATCCTGTCAGCCGCAGCCTACACCTATGTGGCCTCGGCGTTGATCGATCTCATCAATCTGCCGCGGCTGGTGCGAAGCCTGTGGGTGTAGGGTATCTTTGCATGGAGGCGCATACGGCTGCTCCTTCTCCGCGCAAGCGGGGAGAGGTTAAAGAGGCCGCTGCACTTCTCGTGCGAAACGGAGGTCAGCCGCGTAACCGCGGCATCAGCCGCAGCGCGTTGTCATGCTCGATTGCGTCGCGGTCGGCCGCCGCAAGCTCGTAAGCGGCGATCTGAGTGACGCCCTCCTCCGGCCCAACGAACGGCGCATCGGTGCCGAACAGAAGCTGGCTTGAGGGGACAAGCTTGAGCAGGGCCGCGAGCGAGGGCGCGGATGCGGCGCTGGAAGTGTCGTAGTGGAGCTTGCGCAACTCCGCCATCACGCCGTTGGGAAAGAACTTCACAAACGGAGGACGTGCGAGATTGCGTTCAAGCCGGCCCGCCAGCATCGGCATGGCGCCACCACCATGTGAGAAAATCCATTTGATATCAGGGAAGGCCGCAATCGTGCCTGTAGTGAGAAGGCTTACCAGGGTGCGCGTGGTATCGAACGGATATTCGACGGACTGCGGGAGAATTCCCGGCAACACGCTGCCGCAGCATGCCGCAACCGTCGGATGGACAAACACTACGGCCTTGCGGCGGTTCGCCTCCTGCAGCACCGGCGCGAACACCGCATCGCCCAGATATTTGCCGTCATAGGAGGTCATCAGCGCGAGCCCGTCGGCCTTGAGCACGTCAAGCGCATATTCGATTTCGCGCAGGCTCCCCTCGGTGTCCGGCAATGGGATGACCGCGAACAGGCCGAAGCGGCCCGGATAGGTCCTGATCTGCTCGGCGGCATATTCGTTCCACGTGCGCGAGAGCCGGCGACCTGCCGCCTCATCGCCGAACCAAACGCCGGGGGTCGAGACCGACGCGATTGCAGTGGCAATGCCGTATTCATCCATCGTTTCGAGCGTGCGCTGCGGCGACCACGACCGCAGTTGGTTGGGCGACAGGCTGCCATGCTGCAGGCTCTGCCGCTCCTGCTCCTCCGCCATGTATTTCGGCGGCAGGAAGTGGTGATGCACGTCGATGAGCGTGCGCGCCGCCGAACGCACCGGTTTTTCCGCCGCCCGCGCCAGCGGCAAATCTCCGAGTCCGGAGAGCGTCGCGCCCGCCGCCACGCAGGCAAGCCCGCCAGCCAGAAAATCGCGGCGGGTCGATTGTCCTCCGCCCACACCAACGGTGTGGCAGGCGCACGGAAGCGGCCTCCTAGCATTAATTGCTGTAGACATGGCGACCTCCTCTTGTGCCGGCGGGCACACAGCACGCCCGAACGCGGCACGAGGTGAAGGCGGGGGCTATCCAGCATCTGCTTCATCTTAGATTGTCGCCATATTGCTGCGTTCCATCAAGTAACGTGATGGGCCAATCTCTTAACGTGCAAGCATCAATTTAGGTGGCTGCTCGTCAGAAAATCTTCATCGCGTTCACCAGCGTCTGCCACACGCCCCAGGCCAGCGGAATTCCGACAAAAGCCCAGAACAGCACCGACTTTCCGTCCAGCCCGCCCTTGCCAATGCCGAACGACCCCGCCGCCATCGTCCCGGCGGTGCTTTGTTTGGCTTGCAGCGCAGCCACCTCTTCCGGTTTCATGAACCATTTGTCCGACAGCGGCTTCACAAGATAATTGCAGACGAAGCCCCCAACCAGCATCGCCGCCAGGACGTACATCGTGACATCGTAGACGTGGTCACGCGGAACGCCGGCCGCAATCTCGAACTCGCGGATGTAATTCACGACGACTGGACCGACAATTCCGGCCGTCGACCACGCGGTCAGAAGACGACCGTGAATGGCACCGACGAATTGCGTGCCGAAGACATCGGCCAGGTACATCGCAATGCCGAGCAGGAAGAACGTGTAGTAGGTGTTCTTGCGCCCGATATAATCGGACAAAGTGGCCCAGAAGCTTCGGTGCTGGACGCGCGGGGAGAGAGCCGACCAGTTGCCTGGAAGTTGGGCCGCCTTCCGCCGGAGGACCAGCGTAATCTCAGACGGGAATACTATACCAATTTGGGAAGTGTCGCGTCAGCTTACTCAAATGCCACCATTAGCTTTGTATTTGGTCGCGGCTGCGTCGTGGAGTTGCACGATCGCGAGGCGGACGTGCGGCTCGAGCCCACTCCACCCATCGTCAATGTACGCCGCGATTGCGGCGCGCATACGAGGATCCCAGAACTTCTTTATGTGATCGGCGGCGCCGGCGACGGCCTTCTGTGAGCCCTGGCTTGCGAAGAACTTTCCGATCTGATTCGCCATGTAAACGAGTTTTTCAGGCGACATAGAACACCGTCTCCTTCGAGATGCGCTGCCGGTGACTGAAGATTTCGAACCCATCGCCTCGCGCAATAGCGATGAGTGTGATGCCCGCCATGTCCGCGGTGCGCACGGCCAGGGCCGTCGGCGCCGAGACGGCGATCAGTACGGGAACACCGATCACGGCCGCCTTCTGCACCATCTCCACCGACAGACGGCTTGTCACGACGATCATTCCGGCCTGCGCCAGAA
>DATGCX010000102.1:0-3968 GCA_035311445.1 Xanthobacteraceae bacterium
CTGGCGCGCTCGCCGGCCGGCAAGGTGCCGATCCTTGAGGATGGCGCGGTGACGGTGTGGGAGTCGCTTGCGATCTTGGAATATGTCGCGGAAAAGTTCCCCGACGCGGCGCTGTGGCCGCGCGATGGCGCAGCCCGGGCGCACGCCCGCGCGATCGCAAACGAAATGCATGCCGGCTTCGTGCCGTTGCGCCGCCAGTGTCCGATGAACATGTGGCGCCCGGTGAAAAAGCTCGACCTGAGCGTAGAGACCGCCGCTAACGTGGCGCGCATCGACGCCATGTGGTCCGATTGCCGTGCCCGCTTCGGCAACGGCGGACCGTTCCTGTTCGGTCGCTTCGGCGCCGCCGATGCCATGTACGCGCCGGTGGTCTCTCGCTTCCACACCTACGCAGTCGAGGTCGGCGCGGCGTCCGCTGCCTACATGCAGGCCATGATGGCGCTGCCGGTCTGGCAGGAATGGTACGCGGCCGCCCTGAAGGAGGAATGGCTGCTGGCCGAGGACGAGGTGGATTGGCCGGCGGTGCTGCGGGTGAACCGGTAGGCGCAATACCTTACTCGACCAGCCGCCGCATCAACCGGTACAGCGCGGCTTGCCCTTCAAACCCGATGCCGGGCCGATCCGACAGGGCGACAAAGCCGTTCTCCACCCTGGCATCATCGGCAAAGCCGCCGAATGCTCCGAACACGCCCGGATAGGATTCGGCGCCGCCGAGGCCGAAGCCGGCCGCGATTGCGAGTGACATCTGGTTGCCGCCATGGGGAAACAGTTTGGCGCGGCTCCAGCCCGCCGCTTCCAGCATGGCGGCCGTCTTTCCGTATTGCATGATGCCATAGGCCTGAGGCGGGTCGACCTGGATGTAATCGCGGCCTGCCCGCAGGCCGCCGAACCGCACGAGGTTTTGCACGTCCTCGGTGGAAAACAGGTTCTCGCCGGTCGCAAGCGGCGCGTCATAGGCCGCGGCGATCTCCGCATAGAGCGCATAGTCGAGCGGATGGCACGGCTCCTCGAACCACTTGAGGCCGAAGGGCTTGAGCGCCTTGGCATAGTCAAGCGCGGCGGCACGATCGAACTTGCCGTTGGCGTCGACCGCGAGGCGGTGCTCGCCTCCCAGCACCTCCAACACCGCCTCAATGCGGCGGCAATCCTCGCCGATCGGAAGGCCGCCGACTTTCATCTTGACCATGGTGTAGCCTGCCGCGAGATGGCGGCGCATCTCATCTTTGAGGTCGGCGATGGTCTGGCCCGGCCAGTACCAGCCGCCGCCCACATAGCAAAACACCTTGTCGGGCAGGCGGCCGCCGCTGTAGCGTTCGGCCAGCATGCGGTGCAGTGGCTTGTCTGCGATCTTGGCCACCGCATCCCACACCGCAACCTCGATGGTCCCGATGCCGATCGAGCGCTCCGCGTCGGCGCCAATTTTTTCGCGCGCCGTCATGGCGGCCAGCACCCGCGCGGGATCGAGATTGTCGCCGCGCCCGTCAACAAGCGTTGCCGGATCAGCCCGCAGGATGCGCGGAATAAACCGCTCGCGCATCTGCGCCCCGCAGGCATAGCGACCGGTCGAATTGAACGCAAAGCCCGCGAGCGGCCGGCCGTCCCTCACAACGTCGGTGATGACGGCGACGATCGACGTTGTCATTTCGGAGAAATCGAAGCTCGAATTCTTGAGGTTCGATTTGAGGGGGATCGCGGTTTCGCGGATGTCAACGATGCGCATGGGGGGCTATTACTACTGTGTCATAAATTCCATCTCTGGCTGCTGCGAACGCGGCGAATGCAGTGCGGGCATCGCTGAAGTCTGTTTGCAATCGCGGCGGTCAGCTCGCGACGGATCGTGGCGATCGAGTTGGGGATGTGGCGCTGCGGCCGGATCGGGGGCGCCTCGGGGTCGATAACCACTGGGAAGGGGAGATTTTTCGATTGGAGCGGCGGAATGTGGTCCCGAGGGGGGAATCCTCTCCCGTTCGGAGATCAGGAAACCGTAGGCTGCGATTGCAAGTGTGCCGTGATGATGGAAGCCCGGCCAGCCGCGGCCCTCATAATGCCCGAGGCCGGCTTCCTGTTTGAGGTCCTCATAATCGCGCTCGACGCGCCAGCGCATCTTGGCGAGATCGACAAGGCGGCGGAGCGGCATGTCCGGGTTGACGGTTGCGAGCCAGTACTTGGTAGGTGCGTCCTCGCCCTTGGGCCATTCGATGAGCAGCATCTCTTCGGCAAAACATGCTTCGCCCCGGATCGGCGCAGCGCGCACCCGCATCCGGGCAAAGCGCGACCGCAGCTTCACGTTGGTGCCTTCCCGCCACGCGACGGTGCGCCAGGCACGCTTGGGCAGGCTTAGCGCCAATTCTTTGACGCTGACGCGCGGCGGCTTGGGATCGTCCTCGCACACCGGACGCACTTTGGTAGTCGGCATGATGGCCGCCACGTAGCTGAGCCCCAATCCCGTGAGGTCCTGGCGCAGCTTGCTGTTGTTGCCGTAACTCGCGTCCATCAGCACCACGCCGGGAGCAACGCCCGTCTTGAGCGCCGCGCGAATCTGCTCCAGCGCAATCTGCGGCTTGGTCTTGAATATGATTGAGGCCGGAACATGCGCCTTTTTGCGGCGGGCCGCATCGTCGCTCCACTCGCGCGGCAGATAGAGCCGATAGGCGATCGGCAAGCTGGCATGATGGTTGGCGATCGACAGCGTCACCGCCACCTGGCAGTTGGCCTGCTTACCGAGCTGCCCGCAGTACTGATGATGCACCCCGACAGAATGCGTACCTTTCTTGGGAAACCCTGTGTCGTCGATGATCCAGACTTCGATCGGACCGCTCCGCGTCATCGACGGCGCCACCTGTTCGCGCACTTTGGCGAGCATCTTCTCATCCGACCACGGGGAATTGGCGACAAGGTGCAGGAGCTTCTGATGCTGCGTCGAAACGCGCCCTGGGTCCGTCACCACCGCCATCGGCTCCACGCTGCGCCGGCCCTCTGTCGCCAGCAGACCGGCGCAATAATCCCGAAACGGCCCCTTCCGATCCGCATGCCCGATCACCTTCGCCAGTTCATTGACGTACGCCACAAAGCGATTCGCATGTTCCAGTTCGCTCCCGAGACCCATCCCAGCCTCCCGCTGATAGCAATCTCGACAACAATCTGATTCTAAAGCAACATCATATGCGACCAACCGACTCAGGTTGGTGACTCAGTAGTATTAGTACTACTGGGTCACATAAATGCTGCCTCCTTTGAAATCATTGGCCTTTTTAAAATGGTCCCATTTTGAGAAAGCCAATGATTTCAATAGCCCTGCGGAACTTATGACTCAGTAGCATTAGCTGTCTATTGGTCGGCGGGCAGACTGCGCACGCGGCGGAATGCTTTGCCACGTGTCCCCTGAACCGCGCCTTGAAGAGCGGGGCTGCCACGAATGCGATGTCGCCTTCTGGGCTTCGCGCAGCCGCTTCATAATGTGCCGCCGCTTGGCGCTATCTTTTTCCACCAGCAACAAACTGCTGTAACACTCGATCTTGAGCCGCAGTATTCTCAAGTGATCCATGGCGACACCCAGTCCAGCCGCCCCGGGTCCTGGACCTCCGAGAAGAAAATGTTAGGCCATCGCGGCTCAGCTCAGGAAGAATCGGAAAATACTGAGAATTTTTGCATTGCACCATTCCCTGACGGGCCGAATGCATTTCTGTGGGCCGTTCGTCCTGTGCTGGAAATAGAGGCAAATGGCGCACAATTGGTGTTCGAGCGCACGAATGCTCATGGGGCAGGCATGGCCAAGAAGCACAAGACGGGCCGAACGAAGGCGCAGCACCGGCCTCGCAAGCCGCGTCCCGTCCGCGATTGGCAGCGGGTCCGGCGCTGAGTATCCCCGGCTGGACATTCCACTGGAACGTTCCAATTGCAGCGCAGTCTTCAAGGCGTCTATTCAGGCCGGCGTGCCCCAGGGCGCGCAGGGGACTATTTTCGCCGGA
>DATGCX010000103.1:0-18855 GCA_035311445.1 Xanthobacteraceae bacterium
AGTATATTTCGGCTCGCAAAAAATTGATTCACACCGTGTCGCTAAAGGCCGATCGGCCGATCAATCGCGCAGTGGTTGCTGTATGTGCCATTTCTGCCACGCGCAACTATTTGAAATTACACATGCCGAGAACATTAAATCCCCTCTTGAGCAACCTTCATGCCAAAACGCGAAAGTTGTGGAAGCGTTCTGCGATGCGGGTTGCCGCCTTTCGACCCCATGCCGTCTATTGGCTCGCCAACCACCCGTTGATGCACTCCGCGTGCCCGCCGAGATGCCCACCGCGCTCCAGTCCCACATCGCCTCGTGCTGACGGCATGCCCTCCATCGAGGGCGGCGCCGACATGCAATACTCATTCATATGCAATACTCATAGCGCTTGCTGACCTCCTGGCGGCCATACTTCCCGCGACTTCGTGCCTTGGCGCTTTTTGGACACCGGCAGCCTCAGCCAGCGGATGGTCCTGTCTTGCCGGCATCCAAAAACCTGCACATTAAGCGACGTCAGGGCTCGATCCAATAGTGTCTTACTTTTATAATTGCTACATCGAGTGTAGTGACGATCCGGTACAACGTCATGCGCCCGTTACTACTCATGGCCTTCTTAGGACTCGGTCTTGTTGGGTCCACCATGTGGACCTCGACAGGCAAGGATTCCAGGAATTTGAGCAGGACAGAAGTGTTCCCCCAAAACCAGAACTGCCAACCTGAGTTAGCTGCGCTCAAAGTTCGATTTCCAAGCCGGCAAATCGCGAACAGAGGTGCAGAGGATCCAGAGCCAGAGCCGCAGGCACGATTGGTGACCAATTGTCGGCGGCTCGGCTTTCAATACCTACTGAAGACTTTGGAATTGACCGATCGCGCTTACTGGCTCAGTCCGGGCGAGTTCTACACGACGAACGACAACATAGAGAGAGACCTCATCGTCCACGTCGGCCATTTGCAGCCAGCGACATCGATCATGGATCCGACGATCTCCACGAACCTATACCTGCTGGCCTTTGCCGATCGACTGCAGCACGCCCGAGCCAAATTCAATGGCACTCGACAGCCTCTCGGCGGCTACGACTTCGATCGGTTCTCGCCTTACCCGACCGAGAGCAGTTACAGTTTCTGGTTTCTTAGCCGTCAAGGCGCTCGGCCGGAGTTCGTGGGCTGGTGCATTACCCCTCCCAAGCTGAGATGCACATGCAGGATCCTTGTCTACTCGCGGCAGGACGGGTTCGCCTTCGAGCTAACGATCCCACGTGGGGAACTAGATCGTCTTGATCACATTGTCGAATGCAGCCTGGCGCTAATTCGCAAATGGCTGGTGCAATCGTAAGAATTTTGGCTCACATGGCCGAATGTCTCTTAATGGAATGGTCCGGCCGTGCTCCTACCCCTCCCGTGCGCGATGCTGGGAGGGGCTGGCGATCAAAGGAGCACAGCCATGTCCAAACAGTCCAATCTGACCGTTGCTACGATGGCATCGATATTGGCAAGAATTCGTTCCACGTCGTTGGCCTCGATCGACGCGGCGCGATCGTGCTGCGGCAGAAGTGGTCACGCGGCCAGGTCGAAGTACGGCTTGCCGCAATGCCGCCGTGCCTGATCGGCATGGAAGCCTGTGTTGGCGCACATCACCTGAGCCGCAAGCTGCAAGCACACGGTCACGATGCGCGACTGGTGCCGGCGAAATATGTGTGCGCGTATTCCAAAGGGCAGAAAAACGATTTCCGCGACGCCGAGCCGCATCCGCTCCAAGCGATGGTGGGTTCCTCACAAATCCGGGGATTGGGGGGACGGCAGTGAGGCGACGTCCATCTTGGGACCCGATCCGAGATTCAAATTATCGGCGGACGTCGATGACACAATAATACCGGAAAAACTGAGCAATCCTTGTGTTGGCTAATCATGGCTCAGCAATCGACGCGGAAATCATGCGGAAAGCCCTCACCGCGGTAACGAGTCTGTTCGCGGTGCTTGCCACGTTTTCACTCGTGGTCGGGCCGATTTGGGAACAGCTCGGACGCCAGCGAGCCATTCGCGATTTTCCGGCGCCCGGCCACGCGATCGACATCGGCGGCAGGCAAATCCAGATGGATTGCCGGGGAGTCGGCACCCCTACAGTGGTATTTGACTCGGGACTTGGCTTCTTCGGCTCGCTCAGCTGGGCGAAGGTGCAAGATGAGGTTGCGAAATTCACGCGCGCTTGCGCTTACAGCCGTGCCGGAATCATCTGGAGTGATGATAAAGAAGGTCCCCATGATGGCGAGGGGGTGGCACGGGATCTTCATGCGGCTCTTGCGGCTGCTGGCGAGAGCGGCCCGTTCGTGATGACCGGCCATTCAATGGGTGGCCCCTACATCACCACCTATACGAAGCTCTACGGCGACGAGGTTTCCGGACTTGTCTACGTTGATGCTTCGCATCCGGATCAATTCGACGAGGCCGCGCTCGGAAAATCACTCGAAGCGGCTATGCTGGTGAAGGTAGCGAAGATCGCGCAGGGGCTGTCGTGGACGGGTATCGTACGCCTTGGCGCGGCTGTTCTTGGTGGCGATGCGCCCAATGCGCCGCGCGAAGCATTGAAGATTTCGAATGCCTTTGCGTCCAAATCGCTCGGCCCGGTTCTAACGGAATGGGACGCCATCCCGGCTACACTCGACGCGGTCAGAGCATTTCGTCAGCTCGGCGCACGCCCGATCGCCGTGCTAACACGGATGGTCCCAACGCCTGAGCCGACGTCAAATTGCGCTGTCAAGGGGAAGGGCGACAAGCTTGACCGCGTTTGGCTCGAGCTTCAGAACGATATCGCGTCATGGTCGGTGCGTAGTACGCATCGAATTGTGTGCGACGCCGGCCACAACATTCAGTTCGATCGCCCCGACGCGGTCGTGGCTGCTATTTTGGAGGTGGTGAGTGAGGTTCGATCCGACCCACCGAGCCGAGCGCCGGACGCCTCACTTCATTGACACGCCTCTTGAGGCGGGTTTGCGGTCGCCCCGACTTCGTCCGGTTAATTACACCTGACATGCTGGCCGTGCGCCTTTCGCAGAGCCATCCGTTTTCGAGACCACAGAAAATTGGAGCGTGACGCGCCAATCGTTCGCGACGCCACCGCAAGCGCATTACAGCATTCTGGCACTGCGTTCGTCTGTTTGGGGTCAGATTCGGATGCGTCGATTGCCCGGCCGGCGCGGCTGGAGTTCACTCGATAGCCGACATGAACCGCCGTGGAACAGTTTGGGATTGGCTATCACTGGGCGTGTCGAAGCTCATGGAAGTGGTACGTCCTTCGCCTCTGCCGGTCAGTTCGTTGCCTGATCGGCGGGCCGTTCGCGCGCTAGCTCGATGCAGTTTGGTTCGCACGGATTTGAACGACGACGCTGCAATTTTTGGGTCACAGAAGAGCATGACAAACTGCACCGCAATGGCTCCTGATGATCGTCTTGGGCACCATGCAATATGCCGTTCGCAGTTCGAACTCCGCGAAAAACAGTCAGCTTGATGTCAATGGCGATGCGGCGCGAGCTCCTGCGAACGGGCCCTTCGCGTCAACCCACCCTCTTCGATCCATTTCTTTGATGATTGGGCCGCCCGCTCGATGAGTTCCCTCGACGCCGAGAAATCAAAGGGAGACACCGCGAGCGGGCACAGCGTCGGCATGAGATGCACGTGGATGTCCTCGGGAAGCCGCTCCAACTCATACATGAGTTGCCAAGCAATCATCAGCGTGATGGCATGCAATGCCTTGCCGATCACCGTCCGAGGCGGTTCCTTAGAGCGCAGGCGTAACCTGTCGGCAGTATGATGATCCGCGACGCGCCGAGTTCGGCCGCAAGGCGCACCGGCGTGTTGGCCGCGATAGCTCCGTCCATCAAGGCCTCGCCGTCGATATGCACGGGGGGAAAGACGCCCGGGATCGCCGTGCTCGCCAAAATTGCCTCGATTGCCGGACCGCTACTAAGACGAACGCTCAGCCCTTGCTGATTAGTTGCCATGATATTGAGGGGAATGAGTGCATCTTCGAGCCGTGCGTAGGGCAGATTCATCTCAACCACGCGGCGCAGCCCCGCTGGATCGACGACGTTCCCAGGATGTCTGAGCAGGCCAAAAACGCTCGCCAAGGTGAGTGGGAAAATGTCGGAGCGCCGCAAACCCGACCAGATCCGTTCCAAAGTCGCTACCCCTTGCGCATTCGGAGCGCCGGCGAAGTAGCTGGCATTGAGCGCGCCGACCGACGCGCCGACCACGAAATCCGGCTGTACCCCGGAGGTTAATAGAACCCGCAACATGCCGACCTGGACGGCGCCCAGGCTCCCTCCGCCTGCGAACACGAGCGCTGTTTTTCCGCCAGACGGTGCCATAAAGAAAGAGTCCTTCAGTCCTCCACCGGTGTGCGCGAGTCAGCTCTTGGTTGCACCGCACGAGTGGTGGAGACACCTCTTTGCCCTCAAGCCAACGCTTGTCGTCCGCAGCCTCGTCTTGTTACCGCGCCTCAGCCGGCAAGAGTAGATGGCCGGGACGAGCCGGGACAAGCCAGGTTCGGATCGTCCGCGGCGATGCGTGCGCTCACCTCCCCGCCTTCTCCTCCAACTCCGCGAACGGCCCGGCCGCATAGACGATCCGACCGCCCACCATGGTGAGCAGCGACTCGATATCGCCGATTTCATCTGTCGGAACGCTCATGAAATCCTTGGTCAGCACCGCGAGGTCGGCGAGCCGGCCGGCAGTCAGCGCGCCGCGCCGGCGGTCGTCATGGGTGGACCACGCGCTGCCCTGGGTGTAAAGCCGCAGGGCTTCCTCACGGCTCGGCAATTCATCGGCATCGCGTGTCGGCGTGCCGGCGACCGTTTTGCCGTCGATCATCCATTGCAATGATACGAACGGATTGTACGACATGACCCGGTGCGCATCAGTGCCGCCGCCGACGTGGACGCCGATGTTCATCGCGGTCTTGATGGGCGGGGTGTGCTTGGCGACTTCGGCGCCGCGCGTCCTGATGAGCGCGTCGCCGCCGAAATACATGGCGTCCTGCATCAGCCAGCCGATACCGAGCGCCTTCATGCGTTGAAGGTTCGCGGTCGAGGCGTCGTTGAGATGGGCGATCGACCAGCGCAGTCTTGCAATCGGTGTGTCGCGGTTCACGCGCTCGAACACGTCGAGCAGGTGGTGGACCGAGGCGTCATTGCTCCAATGCTGAGTCAGCGTCATGCCGCGCGACGCCGCCCATTTGGCGATTTCGTAGTATTGCTGCTTCTGGGCTTCGGTAGGGCTGTCGTTGTTGTACATGCCCCAGGTCACGTTCTCGCCGATGCCGTTGAAGCGCAGCATGTCGTCGCCGAAGCCCATGGGCAGCATCTGGGTGAGGTTCTGGTAGTCCTCCAGCTCCTTGCCAGGGCGCTGCGCGAACAGGCTGAATACCACCCGCACGGTCAGTTCGCGGTCCTGCCAGACCCGGAACAGCGGCAGGTAGCTCGCGGCTGTCAGATTGAAGCCACCGGGGTCGCTGACGCCGGTCAGGCCGAGCCGGTTGAGCTCGCGGAAGAACTGCCGCGTGCCGGCTACGCTTTCGTCGAAGGATGGTAGCGGCAGCTTGTCGAACAGACCCGTGATGGTCGGATTGTCGCCATTGATCCAGCCGGTCGGATTGCCGGCGGCGTCTCGTTCGATCTTGCCGCGTGGCGGCACGTCGTTGTCGCTCGTAATATTGAGGGCCTTGAAGCCCGACGGGCTCAACAGCGCCGCTGCATAGAATAGCTGGATATAGACGGGGTGGTCGGGCGCCGCGGCAACAAGCTCGGCTTGCGCCGGCCGGCGCTTCTCAGCGAATTGCTGCTCGGTCCAGCCACCGGCCACGATGATCCATTGGCCCGGACGTGCCGCGCGTGCCGCCGCGGCGATGCGCTCCATCGCCTCCGGGATCGACCGGGTGCCGATCCAGTTGACCTCGGTGGCGTAGAACAAAGCCGCCCGGATGGCATGCATGTGGGAATCGATGAGGCCCGGGATAACGGTGCGGCCGCCGAGGTCGATGACTCGGGCTGTGGGCCCCACCAAGTTGCGGATGTCTGCCGACTGGCCGACCGCCACGATCTTGCCGTCGCGCATCGCCAGCGCTTCGGCGGTAGTCGACCGCTCGTCGAGCGTAATGATCCTGCCGTTGATCAGACCGGTGTCGGGAGCTTGCGCGTTGACCGGCCGCGCCAATGTTGTCAGGGCCAGGGCTGCCATGCACAAGAGCCGCGCCGATCGGTTCTTCATCGTTT
The DNA here is from genome assembly GCA_035311445.1 of Xanthobacteraceae bacterium. Taxonomy (GTDB): domain Bacteria; phylum Pseudomonadota; class Alphaproteobacteria; order Rhizobiales; family Xanthobacteraceae; genus JAJPKK01. Next base: position 6,255 of record DATGCX010000103.1, read on the forward strand.
CCTCCCTGACCGCCTTCCTCAACAGACTGAGACGATAGAGCATTTTGGAGGCGAGCAGATATACCAGCTGGCGGAAAAATGCTTTATGTAGCAGCCTCCAGTGCGGGATCGGAAAAGAAAGCCTGAACATGCTGAATTCTTCGGGTCTGTTCGTGCCGAGGCTCAGTAGCTTTTCACGCAGGCATGCGCGTTCTCGATCGGTTCGAAGGTTGGAAATCTGCCGCCGACTGCTGCCGGCGGTTGTCTCTGCCTGCGTTGCATTTGTCCTTCAGCCGGCAGCAGCCCAGGAAGCGCAGGACGAACACCCCTACTGTATCTCCCACCTGTGGGCGGCCGGTTCGCAACTGGGCCGGGTTGAGGGTATCGCGAGCCAGGACACCCAGTCTCAAGATGCCAAAATGTTGGAGTGGATGCACACTGCCGGCCTGCACGTCGAGCGCGCGCATAAGCTATGCGCCCAGCAGCCGGCGCCTTGGCCTGCGTGGTCCAACTGGCGTGAAATTCAAGACCAGCTCACGGTTATGGCTGACAAGTTCCGGGGCGGCCAGTTGAGCCGCGCGCAGTTGGAGATTGCGCTCACGGCGCTGCGTCACTCGCTGGCTTTCGAGCTGGCCTTCCGTGTACGTGGCACGCGTGTGGAGCGTGAAGCCACCTGCCTGGAGATTTATGTGCGTTTGGCGGACGCGCTTGGTTTTGCACAGACGATGACACAGATTTCTCAGCGTCTCACGCCCGATGCAGCCGTGCGTCTGCGCCAGTCCATCTCGCTGATCTACCAGATGGGCGAGATGCCGGAGCCCTGCCGCGACTTCATGGGGCTCATTCCGGCTCTCAACGAGGCTTTGAACAATCCGAATGATTCATCGGTCGTCGGACGCGTGGACGATATTTGGCATGCAGGCGAGGTTGCGGCCGGGCCGAAGGTCGAATAGCCGCCGGCACCGCCCGCTTGTATCTCAATGCCCCATCGCCAGCGCCGCGAGCCTGGCCGGATCCTCCGGCAGCACATTGCCGCGCCACACCACTTGCAGGTCGGGCCGCACCAGCACGAGATCGTAGCCGTAAATATCTCGAGCGCGCTGGTCCGGCAGCTCAAGCACCCCATAGGGCGCGCCGTGCGCCGCGAAGGCACGACCGAGGGCTGACACATCGCGGTTGCGGGCGAACCGCAACAGCGTGTAGCCATGACCGTAGCCAACGCGGTCCTGAACGGCAGTTCCGTCTTCAAGCCAAACATGGGGCAGCCGCACGCCCGGATAGGTGCTTGGCACATAGTCTATGAAATTGTGCTCCGGGCCTGAGTCCGTTTCCCCTTCCACGGCGATCAGCGGCGAGCCCACATAGCGATAGCCGAGTTCGGCGCCCACCATTTCGTTGGACTTGCGCTGTTCGACATCGGCGACGCGGGCGAGATTGGCGCGGGTCTCGGCGCCCTCCGGTGTGTTGTCGCGAATGTTGGGACGCCACATCGCGCGCCATTTGCGACGCCCTGTCGAGGCGAAGCGCGCCGCCGCCACGTTGCGTTCGCCGACCTGGCGGCGCTCGATTTCGTAGGATTTGAGCAAGTTCGGTCCACCCCAGCCTGTGAGGGTTGCGGCAAGTTTCCACGACAGGTCGATGGCGTCGCCGCAACCCGTGTTCATGCCGAGCCCACCGGTCGGAATCACCAAGTGTACGGCATCACCGGCGAGGAACACGCGTGAGCCACTGCCGTAGCGGTCGGCGATCAGCAAATTCTGCCGCCATATACCGCAGTTGATCATCTCGAACGGCAGCGGCATCGCGATGGTCTTGGCGAACTGCGTCACCATATCGGAGTCGTGCTCCACCACCGCGTGCAAGGTGTAGTGCCGGGTCGAATCCTGCAGGATCAGGAAAGTGTGCTGAGCATCGGCAACATGGTAGTGGCGTCCTTTGCCGATCGGGATGCGATCATAAAGCTCGTCACACCGATAGAGCGCCTGGCGCAGCTCGAGAATGTTGCCTTCGCCCTCGAGCCCAATGCCGAGTTGCTTACGGATCGGGCTGGCGGCGCCGTCGCAACCCACGAGGTAGAGCGCGGTGATCTCCGGGGTCCCGTCGCCGCTGCGCAGTCGCGCCGTCACCCCGTCGGGATTCTCGGTGAAGTCGAGGAGTTCGGTGCCGTAGCGCACCGTCACGCTCGGCAGCTTCTCGGCAACCGACTTCAGGAGCGGCTCCAGCGTGTACTGGGAAATCAGCTGGTACGGCTCCAGCGGCATCGACGCATCGGTCGCCGCCGCGATCTGTTTCTTGGCTTCGGCGACCGACGGATAGGGCAGGTGGAGCAGCGGTGGTTCTATGATCGACGCGACAACGAAGACGTCCATCGGGCACTGGGCCGGCAAGCCGGCGGCGCGGATGCGATCCGCGAGACCCATGCGGCGGAAGATTTCCATGGTGCGGGCATTGCACCGCTCCATCTTGGGCAGAAACTGCGGCGCTTCTTTCTTCTCAACGAGGGTGCACCGCACGCCGCCCAACCCGAGATCGACCGCGAGCGTCAGCCCGACCGGACCGGCGCCGACGATGAGAACCTGGGTGTCAACCATGAGGTGCCTTTGGTAACGGAACAACGAGAGCGGACCCACGCAACAGCAACGCGTTGCCAATGACGTCGCCCCGAAGTCGATTCATGTCAATGGTCGAGACAAATCGAATTCCTGAGCGCCTGCATCCGTGGTACCGTTAATTATTCTCATATCATGGAGCTGATCATGATCAGGAAAGCTTTCGGCCTTGCCGGCCTGGCAGTCGCTCTGTTTGCGGCGCCTGCCGTCGCGCATCATGCCTTCGCCATGTTCGATCAATCGAAGCTGGTCCAAATGTCTGGCACGGTGAAGCAGTTCGAGTTCGTCAACCCGCATGCCTGGCTTCACGTCGCCATTGTCAACGATAAGGGCGATACCGTGACATGGTCCTTCGAGGGCGGTTCGCCCTCGCAACTGATTTCGCTCGGCTGGTCGCAGGACCACCCGAGGGGCGGTGAAACCATAGAAGTTGGCTTCCGTCCGATGAAGGACGGCTCGCGCGGCGGTCAGCTCATGAAGGTCAAATTCCCGAACGGGCAGAAGCTCTGCTCCAACCGTGGCTGCGGCGACGGAACCGGCGATATCGTGCCCGGGGTGTACCGGTCGCAAGAATGATCCTCTCCACGTCGAGGTTTGTCTGACACGGCATGCCCGGAGGTGACCATGCGCATTTTGACTTTCGTCATGTTGGCGCTTTTGCTGGCCGCTGGGCGGGCATCAGCCTGGGAGGAGTACAAGTACCTCGACCAAGGCGTGGCGATCCAATTTCCCGCCAAGCCACAAGCGATGGAGTCGACCTATGACTCGGTCTATGCCAAGGGTCTTCCGTCGATGATCTATTCGGCCGAGGACGATCACGTCCTCTACAAGCTGACCGTCGTCGACTTGACCGCCCGCCCGGACATGGGCGCGAATTTCCTGAACGAGGTGGCCAATCGGCTGCAACGCGAGGGCGAAGTGCTGTTCACCGATTTTCCGCGCGTCTATCAGGACGCGAGGTCGGTGTTTGGGGTCTCGCTCGTGGTTGATCGCCCGGATGGGAGCCGGGTGCGCAGCTCGATTTATCACCATAAGGGCCGGCTTTATATCGCCGCTGCGATTGTGCTGCCCGCCCGCGGCGACAAGGATATGACTACGCCCTCGCGTTACGATCAGACCATCCGGTTTCCACCGGACGGTCGTTTCGACTGAGCGGGACAACGCTGGTCCGCTTCGGCAATTGCCTTCAGTCATCGCTGCAGGACCGGGATCACGCCAGACGCGGCGCGCGGGCGCGCGACCCGGCAAGTGATCCGCTGCACGGTGGCGATACGAAACACCTTTGCGTCTGGGGCTACGTCCAGTGCGCGGCGCGGTGGCCGCGCCATTGAACAACAGAAGCTGGTCCTTTGGTCCGCGTTCGGATTGATCTACATCAATGTCTTTGTATTACGGCGAGTATGATGAATTAGCTTGAAAAGGTCCGGGAGGAGTGCATGCCGCCGTTTCCCTCTCTTGAGGATGCTCAGAAAGAGCCGCCGCGATGGTCCTATGATGCGAGCCTGCTGTTCCGCCGGATGGCACTCAATCACGTCGATCGGGTGGAAATTGAGGAAAATGATCCTTTGCTGTTCTTCGAACTTCAAGGGTTGTGTACATTGTGCCCAAGTAAAGAACGGTGCGCCCATGATCTCGCCAAGGAGGCAGGTGACGATACGGGATGGCGCGAGTATTGCCCGAACGCAATCGCATTCGCTGGGCTGGAGGTGCAACAAGATTGTGGATTGGCCGGGCAGCACGGCGCGGGGTGTGAACGTATCGTCGTAACGAAACTCGGAAGCGTGATACTGCGCACAAAGCAAGCAGACGAGAAAATATATTTGGAGCGCAGAGCGGGCGAGTCTCTGTTCGGGCCGCGGCAATATTTCTACGCTGCCTCGAAAAGTGGGGTCGTGCCGACACACGGTGGCGGCTAGAGCGTATCCCGATCAGGTAGAATCACCGCAACGCGCCCCCCATCCCTCCCTCTCCCCGCTTGCGGGGGAGGGAAGGGTGGGGGCGACTTCTCCCCGCAAGCGGGGAGAAGTGAGTCGCCGCGTCAAAGTCATCCGGCGTGAGATCGCCGAAGGCGAAGCCACAACGACTGCGCGCTCGCTGCAGCAGGGTGATTGGCGTTCCCCCCTGCCATTTGAAAGCCGCGCTCGGATGGCGAATCCCTGGATTGGTGCGTCGTCTTGGGTTGGCGATTGCCCGTCTTCCCGGGCCTGTATACGCTGGCGGCTTGTGATGCCACAGGGTTGCCCACATGCTCGAGCGATCGGCTCAACCGGAAAGCAACTTCCAAAAAAGTCGCGCGCCGGCTGATTTCCAGGAGCATCTCGCCAATCTGGAGGCGGCGGGCCTGCTGGTGCGCATCGAGCGCGAGGTCAACAAGGATACTGAATTGCATCCGCTGGTGCGGTGGCAGTTCCAGGGCGGCCTCGATGAGGACCAGCGGCGCGCCTTCCTGTTCACCAACGTGGTGGGAGCCGACGGCCGCCGCTTTGACATGCCGGTCGCGGTCGGGGCGCTCTCGGCATCAGCGCGAATCTATGCCCTCGGCATGGGTCGCCCGGTCGACGACATCGGGAGGGCCTGGACCGAGGCGATCGCGCATCCGGTTGCCCCGATCACGGTTGCGCGGGCGCCGTGCCAGGAAGTGGTCATGACGGGCGAGGATCTGCGTGGTCCGGACGGCGGTTTGGCGCGGCTGCCGGTGCCGATCTCCACTCCAGGCTTTGACGCTGCGCCGTACCTTACGGCCACGTTGTGCATCACCAAGGACCCCGATACCGGCGTGCGCAACATGGGCACCTATCGGGCCCAGCTCAAGGCTACCGATCGGCTCGGCGTGCGCATGGCGTCTCGGATCGGCGGCGCCGGCGGCTACCTGCATTGGCAGAAATATTGCGCCCGCAAGCAGCCGATGCCCTGTGCGATCGTGGTCGGTTGCGCCCCGGTGGTGGCCTTCACGGGTCCGCAGAAGCTCGCGGTCGACCACGATGAGACGGGCGTGGCGGGCGCGCTCGCCGGGTATCCGATCCGCACCGCAAAGGCCGTGACGGTCGATCTCGAAGTGCCGGCGGACGCCGAAATCGTGATCGAGGGCCTGATCGACTCCGAACTGCTGGAGCCCGAGGGGCCGTTCGGCGAAAGCCATGGCTATGTCGCGCTGGAAGATTTCAACATGTCGATGCAGGTAACGGCGATTACCCACCGGCGCGCGGCGGTATTCGTGTCGATCGTCAGCCAGGTGACGCCCAGCGAATCGAGCGTGATCAAGCGCGTCGCCTATGAGCCGATGTTTCTAGCGCACCTGAGAGATACCCTGTCCATCAAGGGTATCCGCCGGGTGGTGCTGCACGAACCGCTGAGCAACATCCGCCCGGTGATCTTTCTGCAGTTTGCGTCCGGCACGCCGCAAAGCGAGGTCTGGCGCGGGCTCAACGGCGCGTCGGTCTTCAAGGCCGATTGCGGCAAGATCGTCATCGCGGTGAGTGAGGACGTCGATCCGCGCAACGCCGATGCGGTGTTCTGGTCGCTCGCTTATCGGGCGCACATGGGCGATGACCTGCACCTGGTACCGCATCGCTCCGGAGGGCACGGCCCCAAAACCAGCCGGCGCGGCGACGACCAGACCCTGCTGATCGATGCGACGTTGAAGAACCCGATGCCGCCGCTGGCGCTGCCGGCGCGGCCGTACATGGAGCGTGCGCGCGCCATGTGGGAGGAACTGGGCTTGCCGGCACTCAAGCCGCAGCCCCCCTGGCATGGCTATTCGCTGGGCGAATGGGACCCGGCGTGGAACCGCTATGCCGAGCGCGCGGTCCAGGGCCGTTGGGGGGAGAGCGGCGTCGAGACCTTCGCGCGCCGGCGCAGCGGGCTCACGCCGGAGACTCCGGTGCGGGAGGTGGAGGGGAAGGTGCGCGAGAAGACGTGACGCGCGCCATACGACACCCAGGTCGGCATCCTCAGGCGCGATCCTTCCTACCACCGCCAAGCTTCAGCACTGCCTCGACGCGGTTGCGAACATGCAATTTCCGCATGATGTTGGTCATGTGATGCTTGACGGTCCTCTCGGTGCAACTGAGGATTCTCGCAACCTCCTTGTTGGACATTCCTTGCGACACCTGCGCAAGTGATCTTATTGATTGGATGTAAGTGGCGGTCCCAAATCGCAGCAAGAAGCCTTGTTCGGTTCAGGACCGCCGGGCCAGCTCTCCCTCGGGGCCGACCTGGCTTAATTGTTAAAATAAAAACGTTCTGCTGCCTTGACCTGGGTCAAACGGTGAGCGGCACCGCAGTCCAGTGACGAAGCAGGGTGACATGGGGTGACACGCTGTTCAGCCTTGATCCTCTCTTTCGACATGCGGGAAGACCTTGCCCAGGGACCGAACCTCTGATAATTCAGCAACCTGCTGTTTTTGCTCAGGAAACGCACATAACGTCCGGCAAATTTTACGGAGCAGTCGGACACGCCGCCGAGCGGATTACGCCGGCGTGTTACACCCGCTTCCCTCTTGGCCACGGCATTGCTACATGCGGGACATGGCCACCGCACCCGTCGAAAACATCCGCAATTTCGCCATTGTCGCCCACATCGACCACGGGAAGTCGACCCTTGCGGACCGGCTGATCCAGGTCACCGGCGGCCTGACCGAGCGCGAAATGTCCGGTCGGGAACAGGTGCTCGATTCAATGGATATCGAGCGCGAGCGCGGCATCACCATTAAGGCCCAGACGGTGCGGCTGAACTACCACGCACGGGATGGCAAGGATTATATCCTCAACCTGATCGACACCCCCGGCCATGTGGACTTCGCCTACGAGGTCAACCGCAGCCTGGCGGCCTGCGAAGGCTCCCTCTTGGTGGTGGATGCAAGCCAGGGCGTCGAGGCGCAGACGCTTGCCAACGTCTACCAGGCGCTCGACAACAACCACGAGGTCGTGCCGGTCCTCAACAAGGTTGACCTGCCGGCAGCCGAGCCCGACAAGGTCAAACATCAGATCGAGGATGTGATCGGGCTTGATGCCTCCGATGCGATCCTGATCTCGGCAAAGACCGGCCTTAACATCGAGGCCGTGCTGGAGGCGATCGTGGCCCGCCTTCCCCCGCCGCGGGGCGACCGCGACGCACCCCTCAAGGCGCTGCTAGTGGACAGCTGGTACGATCTTTATCTCGGCGTGGTGGTCCTGGTGCGCATTGTCGACGGCACGCTCAAGAAAGGCCGGCGCATCCGCCTGATGGGCACCCATGCGAGTTACGAAGTGGACCGCGTCGGCGTGTTCACGCCGAAATTGCTGGACGCCTCTGAACTCGGGCCCGGCGAGATCGGCTTTTTAACGGCGTCCATTAAGGAGGTGGCGGACACCCGCGTGGGCGACACCATCACGGATGATCGCAAGCCCGCCGCCACTGCGCTGCCGGGCTTCCGCCCGGCGATCCCGGTGGTGTTTTGCGGGCTGTTCCCGGTCGATGCCGCCCAGTTCGAGGACCTGCGAGCGGCCATGGGCAAGCTGCGTCTCAATGATGCGAGCTTCTCCTACGAGATGGAGACGAGCGCGGCGCTGGGTTTCGGCTTCCGCTGCGGCTTTCTCGGGCTGTTGCACCTCGAAATCATCCAGGAGCGACTGGCGCGCGAATTCAATCTCGACCTCATCGCCACCGCGCCTTCGGTGATCTATCGGATGAGGCTGACCGACGGGAAGGAGATCGAAATCCACAACCCGGTCGACATGCCGGACGTGGTGAAGATCGAGGAGATCCAGGAACCGTGGATCCGCGCTACCATCCTCACGCCCGACGAATACCTAGGCAGCGTGCTCAAGCTGTGCCAGGACCGCCGCGGGAACCAGGTGGAGCTCACCTATGTGGGCAGCCGCGCCATGGTCAAATACGACCTGCCGCTCAACGAGGTGGTGTTCGATTTCTACGATCGTCTCAAATCGGTGTCGAAGGGCTACGCGTCGTTCGATTATCATTTGACCGACTACCAGCCCGCCGATCTGGTGAAGATGCAAATTCTGGTCAACGGCGAGCCCGTCGATGCGCTCGCCATGCTGGTCCACCGCACCCGGGCGGAGAGCCGCGGCCGCGCCATGGTGGAGAAGCTCAAAGAGTTGATCCCGCCGCATATGTTCCAGATTCCGATCCAGGCGGCGATCGGCGGAAAAATCATCGCCCGCGAGACCGTGCGTGCCTTCCGCAAGGACGTCACCGCCAAATGCTACGGCGGCGACGTCACCCGCAAGCGCAAGCTTTTGGAGAAGCAGAAGGAAGGCAAGAAGCGCATGCGCCAGTTCGGCAAGGTGGACATCCCGCAGGAGGCGTTCATCGCGGCGCTAAAGGTGGATGTGTGAGCTAATGAAGAATGGCGCTGGACCGTGGTCGAGGAATGATACATGGTGGCCGTCCCATTCATCGTCTTGCTACTGATTCTTGTATGGACCTTTCTTGTACCGTTTTTTATCCCTGTAGTACTTTTCCGCAGTCCCCTTCTGGATGCTTTAGAACGGTCTAATGCCGAAATCCGCGCGACTGAGCGTTACAACATTACCGCTGATGCAAAAGACATAGCAAATTTCTTGCCGAAGGGTATGCAGGTCAAAGACGCAGAAATTTTCCTGCACAGCGAGGGGTTTTATTGCGATCCCTTCGAGGATTGGGGCGCCAAGGAAGCAGAGCGTTGGGGAGACAAATATCGTCATTTCAAGGTATGTAAGCGATTGACCCACTTTCACCCTATTGGGCAGTTCGGATGGAAAATTCAGCTATTTGCGGACAGCGACGACGTCGTCGAAAGTATCCGTGCCATTCGCTATTACGACGGCCTTTGAGCGGAGACCTGCGGCGGCTTTGCAACGGGCGCAAACAATGATGTTCAAGCGCGTCTTTTCTTTCAGCGACAATACCGATGAAGCTGAGCTACGACATGGACAAAAACATCGCTTATCTTCACCTGCGACCGAAGGGGGCACAGGTAGACACGATCCGCATCAGCGATGAAATAAACATAGACCTCGCTCCAGACGGATCAGTCTACGGTATCGAACTGGTTAACCCGAACGAACAACTGCGGTCCGCGGATGGCGGTAAGTTGGTGTTGGTCGACGAAGTCGAAAACCGCGTAGTCGAACTCTCCTTCTGAGCGATTTGACGGCTGCATCACGTTGTGGGCGACGAAATTGATGCCCGCCGAGTGAACGCTGGCAGTGGGTTATTCGGTGGCGCGCGATTGCCGCAGCAACCCTGCCGCCTTCATTTCATCATGCAACGCGATTGGGTCCCAGTCGTACCCGTTCAGCCACGTCAGGGCGCCGTCTTCTATGAATACGCATACGAAGTAGCCCGGGTCTTTCAAAGGGGCGACCATCGACCCGGACCTTTGCAGGATGAATCCGAAATCACGCGTGCCAACGGTCCCATCCGAAAATTCGAGTTCCAGCTTGAAACCACCCAGCCGACGGATGCCGATTACATCAATCATTGTCACCTTGGCGAACACGGACTGGCATTCGAGCACCGGTCCCCGATCACGGCGACCCCCTGAATCTCGATCAATATCCCGGGCACCGCGAAGTTGGACACCGTGATGAGGGCGCTGCCCGGGTAGCGGCCAGCGGGGAAAATCTCGCGGCGCAGTTCGGTCAGGCGGTCGCCGTTGCGCGGGTCGTTGATGAACACCGTCATGGTGACCATGTCGGCGAGGCTTCCGCCGGCCCGCTTCAGTGTGAGGTCGAGCTGTCGGAACGCTTCGCGGGCCTGGGTCTCGAAATCGCCGGTATTGCCGCCGGTCTGGCCGGCCAGCCACACGATCCGCCCGCCTTCGGTGATCACGGCGGGCGAATAGGCGCGCGATTTCTGCCGCTCGTTGCCTTCAAGATATTCGGCCGACAATGCCTGCGCCGAGAAACCGGCGATAAGAGCGATGCCACAAATAAGTCGCGAGCTGACGCGCATCCGTTCCTCCCGTTGCTGAACCGTTAGGCCATCATAACGGACGGTACCCACGCGGGCAGCATCTGCCGGCAAAATTCCGGAGCAGTCACAAATTCGCCCGGTATAGGCATCACGGCTTCCCCCCAACCGTTGGGTTGCGCTAAAAATCCAGCCGATGGGGACTTGTCTGACACGCCATGCCCTGTGCCTGATGCTGGCCGCCGCCGCAACCTGCGCGACGGCGCAGGAGAAGGGCACGCTCGAGCCGCACGCGCTGCCGCCGCTGGCACATCCTGATGATCCCAAAACGCCGGCAAAGCAGCTGTTTGGCCGCATTGCGGCCCCGACGCAAGGGAATTCCCATGTGGTGGGATTTTACGCCAACGGCTGTCTTGCGGGCGGCGCCGCTCTCCCCACCGATGGCCCGGCGTGGCAGGTGATGCGGCTGTCCCGCAATCGCAACTGGGGTCACCCCACGCTCATCCGCTTCCTGGAGAAGCTCGCGACCAAGGTGCACGGGGCGGGCACCTGGAACGGCCTGCTGGTCGGCGACATGTCGCAGCCGCGTGGCGGGCCGATGATCACCGGGCACGCCAGCCATCAGGTTGGCCTCGACGCCGACATCTGGCTCACCCCGATGCCGGATTACGCGTTATCGCTCGTCGAGCGCGAAGAAATGTCCGCCACCAACGTGGTGGCGCGGGACCGGCGCGACGTCGATCCGTCGATCTGGACTCCCGGCCATACTGCTGTGATCAAGACGGCCGCGCGCGACCCCAAGGTGGAGCGCATCTTCGTCAATGCGGCGATCAAGAAGGCGCTGTGCCGCGATAGCGACCCTGATCGCGAGTGGATGAGCAAGGTGCGGCCCTACTGGGGGCACGACTATCATTTTCACGTCCGTCTGTATTGCCCTTCCGACAGCTCGGAATGCAAGCCGCAACCGCCGCCGCCGCCCGGCGACGGCTGCGGCAAGGATCTGGACTGGTGGTTCACGGACGCGGTGCTGCACCCCAAGCCGCCGCCGGCACCAGAAAAGGCCAAGCCGCCGCTGACCATGGCCAACCTGCCGCCCGCCTGCCACCGTGTGCTGACGGCGCAGTGAAGGGCGCCGCAGGTAGGCCTGTCGTGGTGAAAATTGCACCGGCTGCCGCCACCTCGGACCAAATATGGCTATCACCCGACTTCCCAGAATCGCCATCGCCACCGGCGATCCGGCCGGGATCGGCCCGGAGATCAGCCTCAAAGCGGCCCTCGATGCCCAGGTTCGAGCAATGTGCCGACCATTGATCGTGGGCGATCCGACAGTGCTGGATTTGCATGCTCGTGCGGCTGGAATTACGGCGCCGCTCCGTGTCGTTACCGCACCACAGGACGCCGATTGGACCAACGACGCCGTCAACCTTTTGGCCGTCCCGATGCCGGAGCCGACGGAAGTGAAATTCGGCACCAACGCCGCTGCTTATGGGCGGGCGGCGCTCGTGACCTGCAGCCGCGCCATCCGGGCGGCGCTCGACGGCGATATCGAAGCGGTATTGGCGGCGCCACAGAACCAGACCTCGATCGCGGCGGCGAACATTCCGTTCGACGGACACCCGAGCTTCGTCGCCAGCGAAACCGGCATGGAGCGACACGATGTGTTCATGATGCTGTGGTTCGGCAATACCCGCATCGTACATTGCACGCTCCACGTCGGCGTCGCCGAAGCGCTCGCACTCATCACGCTGGACCGTGTGGGCCGCACCATCCGGGCGACCGACGTGGCGCTCCGACGCTTCGGCATCGCGACGCCCAGGATTCTGGTGAGCGGCCTCAATCCCCACGCCGGCGAGGGGGGTCTGTTCGGCCGCGAGGAGATCGACATCATCGTGCCGGCCATTGCGGCGGCGCGCCAAACAGGCATCGACGTTGCAGGACCGTTCGGCTGCGACACCGTGTTCCACAAGACTGGCGCCGACGCCTTCGTGGTCATGTTGCACGATCAGGGTCACATCGCCGCGAAACTGCAGGCGCCCAACCAAGCCGCCGCGTTCGCGATCGGCAGCCCGATCCTGTTCGCTTCGGTCGCACACGGCAGCGCTTTTGACATCGCCGG
>DATGCX010000104.1:0-3820 GCA_035311445.1 Xanthobacteraceae bacterium
AATGTAAAACGTATCACCTGATTTCGAGAGCGCGATGTAATTACGCACGACGACGCCATTCGAATTATCGTCATCGAGCCACGCCTTGGTTGCGAGTGTCTGGTTGGCATTGTTGAGGCGAAAATTAGCGTTTGATGGCGGCTCCGTCGTTGCACTTTCGAACGTATATTCGGACGTCGAGCTAGATACGCCGGGCTCGCCCTGCGGCCCAGTTGCACCCGTAGCGCCCGTTGCGCCCGTTGCACCGGTATCACCCTTGGGCCCTTGCGCGCCGGTTGCCCCGGGATCGCCTTGTGGGCCCTGCAGCCCGGTTGCCCCCGTTGCCCCAGTAGGCCCTGGATCACCTTGTGGCCCCTGCGGGCCTGTGGCACCGGTTGCGCCATCCGCGCCCGCCGGACCTTGCGGACCAGGCGGGCCTTCCGGTCCCGGCGGGCCCTGCGTTCCATCGCCGGTACCGCCGCCGCCACCGCCGCCAATCGCATCGATCCCTTGGATGGTGCGTTCGTCGACGAATTGCGCGATCTGGCCTTCGGCCGGCGTGCCGCTGATCTCAGCGTAAACCGGCGCTTTGGAAAGCCGCCGTAGCCGTGCCCGTCGATCCGCAAGTGTGCTCATGCGTTCCGCCTGAATGCGAATGTGCCGATATCCTCGCGGCCGAGGTCGGTTTCGATATTGCTTTCCGAGACGAGCGAAAAGCCGCAAGCTGAAAGTGCAAAGACGAGGCCATTGCGCGTGAAATACCAATAATGCTCATCGCGGCGATAATGCTTCGAGGCGAGCACGTGCTCGGCATCGCGGAAGACCGGCAACGACAGGAACAGCCATTCGCGACAATTGGCGAGTAGCGGCCGGAAATCGGCGATATGCTCCAGCACGTCCCACATGGTCATGGCCGCAAACGACGCCGCATAGGGATCGACAAGGAGCCCCCGCTCCTCAAGCCATTGCCGCCCGGCCGGATTGATATCGTAACCGAAGATCACGCGCGCTTGCCGCCGCCGCAGATCGACGAAAGCCCCCGAGCCGATGCCGATATCGATCAGCGTGCCGCGGAAATGCCGTTCGACGAATTCGCAGCGCGCCGCCATCAGGCAGCGCCCGAGCTCGGTATTAGCATCGCGCGCGAACCGATCGAAGTAAGCCTGGTCGTAGGGCGCAACGGCCGGATCGACCGGGTAGTAGCCGACGCCCGTTTCCGGCCACCAGGTCAGGCGGCTATCCGAAAGTTCGTCGACCAGCGATCGAACTGGCCCACGACATCGGCGATCGTCTTGTCGCAGTTGTGCAGCATATTCGTGCATCGACAGAATTTCTCCGGCATGGCGAAACCGATGCGGCTCAAATCGAGCCGCGGGTCAGTGATCTTTTCCGGCGCGTTGTGGCCGCCGTGCCCACCTAGCACGATGAAAGTCTTCGTTCGCAGCGCGAGCCCCATCGGCACGATCCAGCCGACCCCACCGACAACTACATCGGCTACTCGCACGAGTCCCAATAATTGGCGCACATTCAGCTCGCCGCAATCGTAGTGAAGGTATGCGGGCGGCAATTCGCCGACGAGCCATTCTTGATCCGGCGCAAGATCCGCAATGCACACCACGGTATGCGTGGCCATAAGCTCGGCCGCGATTGCGGCGATGTATTCCGGCCGCGGATTACGCGCCTCGTTGCGCCATTCCTTGCGCACAGTCGGTGGCCGCACCACTGCAATCGGCCCGCTCGCGATATTGCAAAACCCAATATCCGGCAGGTCAAACAGGCCTGGATCGAATTCCACTCCCAGCATTTGGAAGCGCCGCTCGAGCGCCTCGATGATCGACATGCTCGAGATATCGGCACCATAGGAGACTGTGAATTCACGCCTGGCCAGCGGCGGCTTTGACCAGCGGTTCGGCGGTTGGCGCGCGATATTCTTGAGTTGCGTGCGCAGACGGCGCGAGCCGTAAACAAACCGAATGTTGAGATCCTCGTAGAGTTCCGGCCATGGTGTCTCCAGCCAGATATCATATCTCTGTGTCGCCGCACGCACGAATGGCCGCGCATAGATGTTGTCGCCGAGGCCCCACATGCCGCGGATTAGGAGCGGCGATCTCAAGCGGCCGCCCGCGCACCCAAAACATCCTGCAAACTCACAACCGGCCACAAATCTGCATAAGCACTGCCCTGGCTCGCATTCAGCAACACAATGCCCATGCGCCGCAGCGGTTCGCCCATGGTGGCAATGTCGGCGCGATGCAGTTCATAGCGGCTCGGCTTTGGCCCCCAGCGATGCGGCTTGTGGTGCCAGATCGTACCGTCCGCGGCAGCCTTGCCATCAGCGCCGAGCCAAATAATCGTGCCGCCCGGCCCCACCAGATGCGCGGCGAGGTTGGTCGCCGCGGTGAGCGACGTCCATTTCTGAGTAAGCGTGTCGCGCGCCATCGATAGTCCTGGCGGGTTACCTTTGCGGCAGATCAGCAGCTTCTCGCTCTCAATGGTCTGTGAGACAGTGACCGAACGGCCAGGAAACGCGGCCACCGCCGCGGCGTTTTCCGGTTCATTCCACCATCGCCAATCGCCGAAGTAGAGAATATCAGCCCATGGCACGGCATGAATGCTCGAATTGATGGCGATGATCTTGTGTCCGCGCAATTGCTCGAGATCAATATTCCGCACCGACGGCCCACCGGCGATGATGAATACGGTTTCGCCCGGCCATTCGCAGGGTACTGACCAAAACGTCGTCATGCCACAGATAACCTGCGATATGGCCGGATCAGATCCATGATCGGCGAGGACAGGTAACCCGACGACGCCCGCCACAACTGCCCGGAAAAATAACTGACGCGCGTATCGCCATGCTGCACTTCCTGAATGCTCGGATCGCGCGGGCCTGATGTGCGCATTTCATTGACGGCATCGATTGTTGCCCGCGCGAGACGTGCCGGTGCTTCCTCGGGCAGATCGTAGCCGCCGGAATAGATGACCGAAATCGTGCCTGACCACGGCCCGCCCCATACCCGCCCGCTCTCCCGATCGAACGTGAACTCAGAGACGCCATCCACCGAGATGATCTCGGTCACAGGATAAAGCTTTAGAACTAAGGCTTGCCGCGCCATCGACGTCTCAAGTTGATCAAAGGTGAATGTCTCCAGCGCCTCGGCGCGCCCAAATCGTCGATCGCAATACTCTGCAATGATGCGTGATTGAAACGTGATGGACGCCTGCAATGCCTCGTCCTGATCGATACCGGAAATGCCGAGCGCCAATTTCAGGTCAGCCAAGCTGACCAGATCCGGCCCCGCGCTGTCAGTCGCCTCGTCGAGGATCTGGAAAATCGAGTGCATTACTTGAACCTGACCGGCCCATTCGATGGCGGATTTTCCGGCCGCCAATCGCGGCCATCAGCGCCGCGCTTGACCGCGAGCCGCCAGTGGTCCGACTTGCCGGGCTTCTCCTTGGTCTCGCGCTGCGCGATGAACAGGGAGCCGCCGTGGCTCACTGCATCGCCGGGCACATAGGTTTGCTCGGCGGCCCACACGCCGCGGTCAAGAATAAGCGCCGTCTGGACGGTGCCAAACGCTGTCCGGAGTGTACGCCCGCCATCGTCTGAAGTGATGGCCGCCGACTTTTCAAACCTCTCGGCAATCACAACGTCGACCGTCTCCGCGACGAAATAGCGGATCAGCGCAACGTCAGCGGCATCGCGCCCATCATTGCCGCGCTCGCCTTTCTCGCCTACCGGACCCGCCGGCCCGCTTTCGCCGCGCTCGCCTTTTTCGCCGGGCACACCTTGCGGGCCAATTGGGCCGACCGGACCATCCTGTCCCGGTATTCCGTCAGC
>DATGCX010000105.1:0-40870 GCA_035311445.1 Xanthobacteraceae bacterium
AAGAACTTGCGGTTGCTGATCGCCGGCGGACTGCCGGACCCTCGCGCCCGAGGACTGACGGTCAAATCGGTGGCAGGCGGCCTCCTGGTGCAATCGCGAGACAATGCGGTGGTCGATGAGATGCAGCTCACCGTTGTGACCAAGCAAGCCCCGACAGCGGCTGAATTATCCGATCTGCGGTTCGCGTTCCGCGTCGCCAAGCACGTGAAATCGAACACGATCGTGTACGCCAAGAATGGCGCCACGGTCGGCATTGGAGCCGGCCAGATGAGCCGGGTCGATGCAGCCCGCATCGCGGCGCGTAAGGCCGCCGACGCCGCAAAGGAGGCAGGTCTGCCGGAGCCGCTCGCCAGAGGATCTGTGGTGGCGTCCGATGCGTTCTTCCCGTTCGCAGACGGGCTGCTCGTCGCCATCGAGGCCGGTGCGACCGCCGTGATCCAACCGGGCGGCTCAGTACGCGACGAGGAGGTCATCAAGGCAGCAGATGACCATGGCATCGCCATGGTATTCACTGGCACGCGGCATTTCCGTCACTAAACCTCTGCGCTTTTCAGCGGCGGCTTGCCGGCGATTATGTCGGCAGCCTTTTCCGCCATCATCAGAACTGCAGCGTTGAGGTGGCCCGAGATGAGGTCAGGCATCGCGGACGCATCGACGACGCGCAGGCGCTCGGTGCCTTGCACCCGCATCTGTGGGTCCAGTACCGCATCGGGGCCGACTCCCATCGGGCAGGTACCCGCCGGATGGTGTGCCGTTATGGCGGTTGTGCGGATGTAGGCGTCGATTTCGGCATCGCTCGTGTGCGAGGGGCCGGGCGCGGTCTCAGCACTTCGAAACCGATCAAGCGGCTGCTGATAGGCGATGTGGCGGGCAAGCTGGAAGCCCTCGCGCAAGGTCGGCAGATCGTTTGGCGCTGAGAAAAAGTTATAAGCAATCCGCATCGGGTCGCGCGCATCATTCGAGCGCAGCAGAATTTCGCCGCGGCTGTCGGGATGCAGCAGGGTCGGTCGGATCGCAAAGCCGTCTGGTCGCGGCGGGCGAATCACCGGAAACCAGAGATGCGCATCCGTGGCCACGCCGCGAAACATGAACTCGATGTCCGGTGCCGGGATTTCTGGGCGCGTCTTGACGAACGCATGCAACCCACCCGGCACGACAGTGCCCGGCCCGGTGCCGAAGAGCCAGGCTCGGATCATGCCGAATGCCATGCGGTCAAACCTCATCTGGCGATGGAACGGCCCGGGGTCAGAGCGCACGAAGGAGAGAAAAACCGCCAAGTGGTCCTGAAGATTGCGGCCGACCGGCAAATCAATGACCGGATCGATCCCCACCTTGTACAGATGCGCAGCCGGCCCGATGCCGGACAGCATCAGGATTTGCGGCGTGCTGAAGGCGCCGCCCGAAACGATCACCTCGCGTGTCGCGCCGGCCTGAAGCACGCGGCCGTTCTTGATGTATTCGATCCCGGCCGCGGTGGTACCGCGCAAGATCACGCGCGTTACAAGAGCCCGGGTCTCGATAGTCAGATTGGGTCGCCGCAGTGCCGGCTTGAGAAACGCGGTTGCGGCAGACGAGCGGTTGCCGTTTCGGATGGTGTATTGGCTGCGACCGAATCCCTCCTGGGAGGCCGCGTTGTAATCTACGGTGGTCGCGATGCCAGCGGCTTTGGCGGCCTCGATCCAGGCGGGATAAAGCGGGTCGGTGGTTTTGGCAAACTCGGTTCCGAGCGGGCCGGAGCCGCCGCGCCACGCATTTGCGCCGCCCGCGAAGGTCTCGCACCGCTTGAAATACGGCAATACATCCGCATAAGTCCATCCGGTCGCGCCCTTCTGCACCCAACGATCAAAATCGGCCCGGTTGCCGCGTGTATAAGCCATCACATTGATGGACGACGACCCGCCCAGCACCTTGCCGCGACTTGCCTCGATAGATCGGCCGTTGAGGTTGGGCTCCGGCTCGGTCATGAAGCCCCAATCGAACATGCGTCGTTCGTGGAGCTTCCCCATGCCGAGCGGAACGTGAATGTAGGGATGCCAGTCGCGTCCGCCCGCTTCGACCACCAGTACCTGCGCGGCTTCGCCTTCGGTCAGCCTGCTGGCGAGTACGCAGCCGGCGGAGCCGGCGCCGGCGATGATGTAGTCGTAGGTATTTGAGATCATACGGGCGAATTCTGCACTCGTCGAACCTGTATGGCGGTTCAGGGCCGTGGAGCAGAGCTGGCCGGAAGCGTGGCCCGCGGCGCTACTGCGCGCAGCATTCTACGGCTCAATACGGGCGAACCGTTCCCTTCACGGTCGTGCGCCACATTAGCCGGCGCTGATCCGACGGAAAATCATCGCGTGCATGGGCCGAACAGCGATTGTCCCACACCAGAAGATCGCCAACACGCCAGACGTGGCGATACACGAATTCCGGACGCTCGGAATGATCGAACACCGCGTTGAGCAGTTCGTCACTCTCAGCGGGCGGCATATCGATGACCTTCACGGTCATGAGGCGATCAACGTAGACTGCCTTGCGGCCGGTCTCATCATGGGTGCGAAAGACCGGATGCACCGCTTCACTGAAGGCTTCAACGGCTTTGTTGGTATCGCCCCGGATTGTGGTGCCGTAATTGTAGTGATTGAGGGCTTTGCGGCCCTCCAGCCGGGCGCGGATCGCCGGATCGAGGGTGTCGTAGGCGGCGTAGCCGCTGGCGAACAGCGTGTTGCCGCCATAGCTTGGTATTTCCACTGAATACAACAGCGTGCCGTTGTGCGGCAACTCGGCATGGATCATGTCGTGATGGAAATTCATTTCTCCGTCAGGCAGCGCCCCGATGACCTCGCCGTTCTCGCGAATGTTGGAGATCAGCATAATATTGGGGAGCAGGTTCTCGTATCCCTTAGGAAAATATTTCGCCGGCCGCGACAACGGTCCGATCTCGCCGAAGTACCCGGTCGCCCTGATCAGATCCTCCTGGGAAAATTGCTGGCCACGAAACACCAGCACGAGGTGATCGAGCCAAGCCCTGCGGATGTCCCGAATGGTCTCCGCGCGAAGCGTGTCGCGCAGGTCGATACCGCGGATTTCCGCGCCGATGTGCTTCATGAGCGGCACGACCTCGAGATTGGTCCTTGTCACAGCGTCCATCGCTTCCTCCATCGGTTGCCGGAGGCTCCGCTCCCGGCAATTTTTTTCATAAGGTAGCCGCCTGAGCAAATTCTGGCCAGCGGACGAAGTGGCGATCTCGTCGGGTATGTGCGCCGGTGAGAACGCCCGACTCAACTCCGCGCCAGATCGCCTAGCAAGCTGGCTGCCACGGTAAGCTTCGACAGCGTCAGGCCCGATGTCACCATCTCATGCATGGCGTCGCGCACGCGATCGACGTCATTGCCCTTCCGCTGCACGAACGCCGCAACAGCCTCGGCGCCGCTGCCCGCAGCCGTCATATCGGCCACCAGCCTGCGCAGGGCGTCACCCATGGCATCAAGCCCACGATCGAGTGCCAAGCGGTCGAAATAATCCACCAGCTTGATGTTACGGGCCGCCGCCACGATGCGGTCGAGCTGAAAATAATCCTCGGCGGCAAAAAAGGTCGCCGCGACCTGTGCGAGACGGTGCCCGGCGCGATCGGCGATCAGCACGATATCGGTGGCCGACCCCAGCGCCGGCAAATTCGCGACATTGCTGGCAACCGGTTCCGGTGTGCCTTCGGACATCATCTTGAGCATCGCGGCATTGCGCACGCGCTGAGCCCGCGGAGGCAGATATTCGTGGAGCCTTCCTGAAACCGCTGCGATTTTGGTTCGGTAGTGATCCACGATGCCGGCGAGGCCTCGGCGGACATCCACATTGCGTAAAAACCAGACGATGCGGTCGAGCAATAGATTTTGTACCGCCGCAAACAGTCCAAGCTGCACTGTGCCGGAAACCTTGTTATCGAGCGCCTCGATCGATGCGTTGAGAGCCGTGAGCCGGAAGCTGTCTCGCACGGCGGCGAATGCTGCGGCGATGCGATCAACTGATGCTCCGGTCTGGTCGGCGATTCTCACCACTACCGGGGGGCCGCCGCGGTTGATCATAGAATTAGCGAGCTGGGTGGCGATGATATCGCGGCGCAAGCGATGGGCTTCCAATGCATCGGGAAAGTGGCTCGAAATCGATTGCGGGAAATAGCGGGTAAGCTCGCGCGCGAGATATGGATCATCGGGCACATCGGAATTAAGGAGATCTTCATGCAGTGCAAGCTTGGCGTAGGCCAGCAGCACTGCGAGCTCAGGTCGCGTCAGCGGCTGGGCGCGTCGCCTTCGCTCTGCGATGTCCATGTCGGTCGGCAGGAACTCGACGGAGCGATCAAGCAACTGCCGCTTCTCCAAAGTCTGGATCAGCCGTTGCTGGAATCCAAGGTCTTCAAGGCCGCGGCGCTCGACAAGGGACAGCGCCAGAGTCTGCTGATAGTTGTTGCGCAGCACGAGGGTGGCGACCTCATCGGTCATGCCGCCGAGGAGGATGTCGCGGTCGCTTCGCGTAAGCCGCCCGTCTCGGAGCGGGATACTCAGAGCAATCTTGAGATTGACCTCGACATCGGAAGTGTTGACGCCGGCTGAATTATCGATCGCATCGTTGTTGAGGCGGATGCCACGCAAAGCTGCCTCGATGCGGGCGCGCTGCGTCAGCCCAAGATTGGCGCCCTCACCGACGACCTTGCATCGCAGCTCGGCAGCGACGGCCCGAATCGCGTCGTTCGCGCGGTCTCCGACGGACTCGTCGGTTTCATTCGATGCGCGCACATAGGTGCCGATACCGCCGAACCACAACAGATCAACCGGCGCCTTGAGGATGGCGTTTATGATTTCCTGCGGAGTCGCTTTTGTGACAATGAGGCCGAGCGCGGTACGGGCCTCTTCCGAGAGGTCGATCTCCTTGGCAGCACGCGGGAAAATCCCGCCGCCCGGTGAGAGGACGCTCCGGTCGAAATCCTGCCAGCTTGATCGCGGCAGATCGAACAGGCGTCTTCGCTCGTCGAAGCTGCGTTCAGGGTCCGGATTGGGATCGATAAAGATATCGCGGTGGTCGAATGCGGCAATCAGCCGGATGGTGCGTTCGCGTAACATGCCATTGCCGAACACGTCGCCCGACATGTCCCCGACCCCGGCGACCGAAAACGGCATTCGGGAGAGGTCGATATCCATTTCGCGGAAATGGCGCTTTACGGATTCCCACGCCCCGCGCGCCGTAATGCCCATTCTCTTGTGGTCGTAGCCGGCTGAACCGCCGGAGGCGAAAGCGTCGTCAAGCCAGAAGCCGTGTTCCCGGGCGATCGCATTGGCGATGTCCGAGAAGGTCGCAGTTCCCTTGTCGGCGGCAACGACCAGATAGGGATCGTCGTCATCGTGACGAACGACCTTTTTGGGCGGCACAATACCTTTGAGATCGAGATTGTCCGTGAGGTCGAGCAGGGTTGACATGAAAATCTTGTAGACGGCAACCGCTTCGGCCTGGATCGCATCGCGATTGGCGGCAGGCAGGCGCTTCGGCACGAAGCCGCCCTTCGCACCAACCGGCACGATTACGGCGTTTTTCACCTGTTGCGCCTTGACGAGCCCGAGCACCTCGGTGCGAAAGTCCTGCGGCCGATCCGACCATCTGATGCCCCCGCGCGCGACCAGTCCGAATCGCAGATGCACGGCCTCCAGTCGCGGAGAGCAGACGAAGATCTCGAACAGCGGGCGCGGCAGTGGCACGCCGTTGACTTTGCGGCTGTCGAACTTGATCGCGATCGCGGCTCCCTCTGCTCTGCGTTCCTCCGCAAGCTGAGGAAAATACGATGGGGGGACCTGATAAAAATTGGTACGGACGGCAGACTGCACGGCATTGACGAAATGACGGATGATGCGATCCTCATCGAGGCTATCTACTGTCGCAAGCTGTGCTTCGATTTCACCCGCAATGGCGATCTGGCGTTCATCCCGTTGTTGCGGCGATATCGCCAATTCCGGATCGAAACGCACCGCAAACAGCGTCACGATTCGCTCGGCGATCGTCGCGTGCTTGACGTGGGTCGCCCACATGTAGTCCTGCGAATACGGAACGCGTAGCTGGCGCAAATAGCGAGACAGCGTTCGCATCAGCGCTACGTCGTACCAGCTAAGGCCGGCGACCAGGACGAGCGCGTTGTAGCCGTCATTTTCGGCTTCGCCGCGCATGACTGCCGCAAAACAGGAATCAAGTCGCAGCTTCGCGGTACCGATGTCGGCGGTCGGGCCGTCGCGTCGGGCAAGCTGCATGGCATGAAGCCACACATGCGGACGGTCATGGGCGCCTGCTTCGACGTCATAGGTGCTTTCATCCACAACGATAAAGCCCATATGCTCAAGCACTGGAACGCGCTCGGACAGTGGAATCGGTCGGCCGTAGCTCCAGACGTTGAGGCTGGCGCCCTCGCAGTCCTGGCGATTACCGGGCTGGAAGTCGACACCAAGCGGGAAGTCGGACGAAAGCTTCTCGATTACCGCAATGTCGCTTACCGCTACGGCAGGGTCGAAGGCTTCGCGGTAGACGGCCGAGAATGCATTGTGGTACTTGGCGAATAAAGCCAGCGCGCGAACGGAATCGTGGGTCCGGTCGAGCGCCTCGAGCAGTCCGTCGGGCCAACTCTTCACTAGCTGTGTGATGGCGAATTCGAGTTCGGGACGCGTCGGATGAGCGAGCTCACCCAGCCGATCATCCTCCCTGCGGGCGATGATAAAATGGACCCGCACCATCGGTCCTTCGAGGAAGAACGGGACAAACGACACCATCTTCCCGGCAAACTTGGTGGCAAGGAGCTCGCCGATGGCGGCGCGAGCCGCGCTATCGTACCGATCCCGCGGAGCGTAGACGAGTACCGAAACAAAGCGTTCGAACGCATCTCGTCGCGGCAGCACGCGTACACGCGGCCGTTCGTTGAGCTGGAGAATCGTCAGCGCAAACCGCAACAGCGTATCCTCGTCGATCTGAAACAGTTCGTCACGCGGATAGGTCTCGAGCAGGTTGATGAGCGCTTTGCCGGAATGGCTCGTATCATCAAGTCCGGATCGCGCCATGACGTTGGCGACCTTGCTGCGGAGATAAGGGATGCTGCGCGTAGAGCGGACATATGCGGTCGATGTGAACAGGCCAACGATCTGAAGGCCCCCGGTCAGCTTGCCGTCACGGTCATAATGTTTGACCACGACATAGTCCATTGCGGTGCGACGGTGCACGCGTGACCGCGAATTGGTCTTGGTAATGATGAGCGTCTTGGGCTGTTGAAGTACCTCAAGTGCGCGCGGCGTCAGGACGAGGCGACCGCCGTCGGCCGCAAATACATCGCCTTCGCGACCCCGCAGAATGCCGAGCGCGGAAGCGAAAATCATCGCGGGTGCGCTGCTGTCCTCATTGTAGATGTAGTCGCGAACGCCGAGAAAAGTGAAGTTGTCGTCCATCAGCCATCTGAGAAATTCAATGGATTCGCCAAGGTCGTCGCTCCGCAACGCAGGCAGGCCGGTTTTGAGTTCGGTTATGAGGGCCGTGACCCGCTCGAGCATGCCCTTCCAGTCATCGACAGCTCGCCGGACGTCGGTGAGCACGTTGTCAAGCGCGATGACAAGAGCGGTTCTGACATCTTCGTCGTCGATACGATCGACATGGACCTGGATCAGACTTTCGCGCCTGGGATTTGTAGCCGGTATGGTGACCAGCCGACCCGTCGCGTCACGCTCGACATCAAACCGCGGATGCAACACAAGATGAGGGTCAAACCCTTGTTCGGTCAATTCGGCCATTACGGAATCGACCAGAAACGGCATGTCGTCATTAAGGATTTCGACGATCGACACGCTTCTGAGGCGCTGACCCGGTGTCGACTGCGTGCTGCCGACCTGGATTTTCGGAATGTGCGGCTGCCGTTCGCCGAGGAACCGCCAGGTTCCGGCCGTAATCTCAGCTATCTCGGAGGCGTCGTAGCGCACCAGATCTTCCGGAGCGGTCCGAGCGAACATCTGCATGACGAAATCTGGTGGCGCGTTTGCGGTGCGGCCCTGGAAAATCGTGACCGCATCCTCAAGGAGCTGACGAGCGGCGCGTTCGTCCTCGAAGGCATCAATCGATGCAGCGAAATCTGCATGGCGTCCCCGGGGGTCGATGTTCATCTCACAACCTCTCTCGTTTGCGGATTGCTCCGGAAATTGGTCCAGAGGAAGGTCGCTTCGAGGCAATGCGGCACACGAGAAATCGAGGTCGCCGCCGCGGGTTGGTTTCGCGACCTGCTACGAACCTGTTAGCTTTACGGACATTCGGGATAATACATAAGGGAGACCCTCGGTGGCCAAAAAGCCTGCAAAATTACGAGCGAAAACGCAAAGGCCGATCAGCAGCAGGACTGCAGGGGCGGCCCGAACTGACGACACCGTCATCACCGCACTGGACCTTCCCGCCGTCGAGTTGACGCCCGCCATGCAGGCCCATTTCGATAAATGCACCGAGAAGCTCGGCTTCATCCCAAATGTGCTCAAAGCTTACGCGTTTGATATGCCAAAGCTTGAGGCTTTTGTCGCCATGTATAACGATCTGATGCTGGCGCCGTCGGGCCTCAGTAAGCTCGAGCGTGAAATGATTGCGGTTGCGGTATCGTCCCACAACCGATGCTACTACTGCCTGACCGCTCACGGGGCTGCTGTGCGAAGCCTTGCCGACGATCCTGTGTTCGGCGAATTGATGGTGATGAATTACCGTGCCGCGCGAGTTGGCCGCCGGCAACGCGCAATGCTCGATTTCGCCATTAAGTTGACGGCCGAACCCTGGGGTGTCGAGGAGATTGATCGCAAGGCGTTACGCGAGACAGGTTTTTCCGACCGGGACATCTGGGACATCGCTGCAGTTGCGGGCTTTTTCAACATGTCGAACCGCATCGCCTCGGCTACGGACATGCGGCCGAATTCCGTCTACCATGGCCAGAAACGGGGATGAGGCATTACGGCTCGTTTTACGGAGCCAAGCCGCTAATTTGAGGCACGTCGTCGTGTTGCAACTAGGGAAAAACAGGATTTGCTGAAACGCCGACAGACGATTCTCGCAGTGCTAGCCTTCCACGTGGGGCTGGCGTGGCCGGCCGCCATTTCGGCCCAGCAGCGCTTCCAGGAGCGCCTCGTCGAACAAAGCTCGGGTACGCCGGCGGCCCAGGTGGCGACTGCCCGCCACGGTATGGTGTCGAGCCAGGATCAGCAGGCGACCCGGATTGGATTGGATGTCCTCGAGAAGGGCGGCAATGCCGTGGATGCCGCGGTAGCGATCGGCTTTGCGCTTGCCGTCACCGTCCCAAAGGCCGGGAATATTGGGGGCGGCGGCTTCATGCTGGTGCATATGGCAGATCGCAATGAAAACGCGGCGATCGATTACCGCGAAATCGCACCAGCGGCCACGTCGGTTGATGTGTTTCTCGGGCCGGACCAGCAGGCGGATCCCGCCAAGTCCCGGGATTCCGGATTGGGGGTGGGTGTGCCCGGCACCGTGGCAGGGCTCAACCTCGCACTTGATCGCTTTGGCTCAGGGAAGTTTAGCTTGGAGGAACTGGTCGCGCCCGCGGTGCGGCTCGCACGGGATGGCATCACGATCAAGGATGACCTCTACGATTCGCTGCAGCGCGCTCAGCAACGGCTTGCGCGGTGGCCAGCCGCGGCCCGGATTTTTCTGAAATCCGACGGCACGGCGCCGACACAGGGCGACAGGCTCGCTCAACCCGAACTGGCCGAAGTGTTGGAAACGATTGGACGTGAGGGGCCCCGCGCGTTCTATATCGGTCCAATCGCCGACAAGATCGTAACTTCGGTCCGTCAAGCTGGCGGACTCATGACCCGCGTCGATCTGGAAAACTATGCACCGGTGATCCGCAATCCGGTCTACGGAACTTACCGGGGCTACGAGATCGTCTCCATGCCTCCGCCCTCTTCCGGAGGGGTGCATCTGGTAGAGATGCTGAACATCCTGGAAGGATACTCCTCCGGCATCGTAGGTTCTGGCTCTCCGGCCGCGCTCCATCTGCAACTTGAGGCCATGAAGTTCGCCTATGCGGATCGCGCCCAATACCTCGGCGACAGCGATTCTGTCGATGTTCCGGTGGAGCGCCTGATCTCGAAAGACCACGCCACCGAATTGCGTGAGAAGATTGATGCGCGACGGGCCATTCCTGCACGTGAAATCGGCCCCGACATCGGGCTGCCCTCCGGGGGCAATACCACGCATTTTTCCGTGGTGGATGCGGCGGGCAACGTAGTGGCCAATACCTATTCTCTCAATTTCAATTTTGGTCTTGGCATGGTTGCGGAGGGCACCGGAATCCTAGTCAACAACGAACTGGACGATTTCGCCGCTAAATCGGGGGCGCCAAACGCCTTCGGCCTCGTCGGGGGCGCCGCGAACGCGCCTGGACCGGGCAAGCGCCCGCTGTCCTCCATGAGTCCGACTATCGTGCTGAAGGACACCAAGCCGGTGCTGGTGACCGGCGCGCCCGGGGGCAGCCGCATCATAACCACCGTGCTCCAGATCCTCGTGAATGCCATCGACGGCCACATGACGATCGGGAAAGCGATAACGGCACCGCGCCTGCATCATCAATGGTCACCGGATGAGGTCGTCGTCGAGTCGCATTTCCCTGCGGACAAGGCACGTGCACTCGCCGCCATGGGGCACAAGGTGCGGTTTGCCCCTTTATTTGGCTCAGCCCATTCGATTGCCATCACGCCGGAGGCAGTTACCGGCGCGGCCGACCTGCGGGCGCGAGGCGCGGCCGCGGCAGGCTACTGACCGCAACAGCTATTCTACTGAAGTATCGGCTCGCCGATTACAGGCGTTGTGGTGTTCAAGATACCACGCGGCGGGACTCAAACAGGCGCGCCAGTCGGCGGCGCGCATCACTGTTGCGGTTCAGCCGCACCGTAATGTTGATTGAAATACCGTCTTTGGAAAAGCCATCCTCGTAGCTCGGTACGAACAGCCGCGCGATTTGATAGGCGCCGCTGATCGGCCTGGATGATTTTCCAAAGGGTTTGTTCACACGACCGACCGCGAAATGCGACATGCCCAACCCCCACACTCAGACCACAAATACCCGTGGGGCTGACCGAGCAGACTGGAGCGGGCGAAGGGATTCGAACCCTCGACCCCAACCTTGGCAAGGTTGTGCTCTACCCCTGAGCTACACCCGCATCCTGATCGGCAGTTGGCTCCCCGCCGACCGGCCCCTCGTATGCCAAATAGGAGATCGGAAAGCAACCGGTTCTGGCAGCGATAGCGTCGCAGTCAAACAATCGTTGTCATTAAAGGTAATTCTGGTCGGACCATCAACAACTCTAAATCGCTAAGTGGTTGATATGTTTCAAATGGATTTGCGATAATTGGCATTCCACCACGACAGCCTGGACGATCGATGGGACAGCCTCGCTTTTTGTGCCGCCGCGCAGCGGCTGCAGCTTGCGTTTTTCGAGTAGCAGGTTCGCTATTGGTTCAACTGCTATGGATCGGATTCGTTTTCGTCGAAGGACAGCGAGGGACCGCGATCATCGCATGGCGGAAGAATCTCGTGAGCATCCTGTACGGGATCGGCCGCCTGTGAAAATCTACAGATCGCAAGTCGGCGCGCTGTAGGGCTCTTTGCGATTGTGCCGAACACCTGAAAGGCAGCGCTTTTGTGGGCGGCCGTGGGCGAGCGGTATTTGTGCCTCCCACAGGACGCGATCGGCCGCCGGCATTCATTGACGGTTGATAAGAAGGAAAATTTTCAGCGGCGATTGCTGGCGGGAAAGCTGTTCCAAGATTTGTTTCATTTGTGGAAGAACAATTTTCCGTTTGAGCCGATGTTTCGATGCCTGTATAGAAGCTCATTCTGGTGACCGGGGAAATTCGCGTGGGCTTTAGCTGCTCGAGTGTGCCTTGCCCGGTTCGTTCGCTTCACATGGCGAGCCGTGCACGGCACCGGTGTGGAGCCGACAAGACAGCGCCTGTGGACCGTCAGCGCGCCCAGAGGCGTGCACTCTTGTCGGGGGCTTGACGCATGACATCCCCTTTGGAACAGAAACTGAAGATCACCGGTCCGGTGGTCGTCACCGCAAATAGGCTCCGTGATGGTGCAGTCGTCTACCGGATGCCCGATGGCCGCTGGTCACCCCGCCTTGAAGACGCTACTGTTGTAAATACCTCGCCAGCCGCGACCGCGCTTCTCGCCGCTGCCATTGCGGACGACATTTCGGCGGTTGGGGCGTATGCGGCTCCGGTCCGAATCGGCGCGGACGGCCGACCGGAGCCGGGTAATCTACGCGAACGCATCCGGCACACCGGCCCTACTGTCGTGCCCGCAATCGCAGGCGGGACGTGACATGTATCTTTACGACGAGCTCGACCGAACCATCGTGACCGAACGGGTCGCCGACTTCCGCGACCAGGTCGGCCGGCGTATATCAGGCGCGTTGACGGAAGAAGAATTCAAGCCATTGCGGCTCATGAACGGCGTCTACCTGCAGCTTCACGCCTACATGCTGCGGATTGCCATTCCGTACGGCACGCTGTCGTCGCCAAAGCTGCGCATGCTGGCCCATGTCGGCCGGCGTTACGATCGCAACTACGGCCATTTCACCACGCGCCAGAACATTCAATTCAACTGGATCAAGCTTGAGGACCTGCCCGACGCCACAGCGGATTTGGCGAGTGTCGGCCTGCACGGGATGCAGACCAGCGGCAATTGCGTGCGCAACATCACGACTGACCAATGGGCGGGCGTCGCGCCTGACGAGATCGAGGACCCGCGTATCTGGGCGGAGCTGTTGCGCCAGCACTGCACCATGCATCCGGAATTCTCGTTCCTGCCGCGCAAGTTCAAGATTGGCGTCACAGCCGCCGCGCATGATCGCGTCGCTGTCAAGATTCATGATATCGGATTGCGGCTGCACCGTAACGGCGCCGGCGAAGTCGGCTTCGAGGTCCTAGTTGGGGGTGGCTTGGGGCGTACGCCCTTTATCGCCAAGTCGATCCGGCCGTTCCTGCCCAAGCGCGATATCCTGAGCTATGTCGAAGCAATATTGCGCACCTATAATCAGTTTGCGCGCCGCGACAACCTCTGGAAGGCGCGCATCAAGATTCTCGTCCACGATCTTGGTGCCGAGGCTTTCGCCCGCGAGGTCGAGGCGGAGTGGCAACACATCAAGGACGGCCCGCTGGCGCTCGATTCGGCAGTGGTCGCCGAGATCGCGTCGCGCTTTCGCTATCCGGACTATGCGCGCCTTGAGGATAATCCGCCCGAACTCGCCCGGCTTCGCAAAGCCGACCGTCGCTTCGATACCTGGGTCGGCAACGCGGTCGCCAACCACAAGGTGCCGGGCTACGCCGTCGTGACGCTCTCTCTCAAGCCCGAGGGCGGTCCGCCCGGCGATGCCACGTCGGACCAGATGGATGCCATAGCGGATCTTGCGGATCACTATTCGTTCGGAGAGATCCGGGTCGGCCATGAGCAGAACCTGGTGTTCCCCCATGTGGCGCAACGCGATCTTGCCGAGCTGTGGCATGCGCTCGACCATATCGGGGTCGCGACGCCGAATGTAGGTCTGGTTTCCGACATCATTGCCTGCCCGGGGCTCGATTACTGCAGCCTCGCCAATACCCGGGCCATACCGGTTGCCCAGGAGCTGACCCGTCGGTTCCGCGATCTCGATCTCGCCCGCGAGCTCGGCCGTTTGCACATCAACATCTCGGGCTGCATCAATGCCTGCGGCCATCATCACATCGGGCACATCGGCATTCTGGGCGTCGAGAAGAACGGTGAAGAGTTCTTCCAGATCACGCTTGGCGGCCGTGCGGACGAAAAGGCGGAGCTTGGCGCCCTGTTAGGACCGGCGGTGCCGTATGGGAAGGTCGCCGACGTAGTCGAGGAGGTCGTTGCCGCATACCTCGAACTGCGCGAACGGCCGAACGAAAAGTTCGTGGAAACCGTCAAGCGAGTTGGTGTCCAGCCTTTCAAGGAGCGCGTCTATGCCACTCATTAAGAACGGCCGGATCACCGAGGACCGCTACATCAAGATTCTGGACGACGCACCGCTGCCGGAAGACGTGCCGGTGATCGTACCGGCGGAGCGCTTCCTAGCTGATGCCGAGGAGATTCTGCGATGCGACACGCCGGTCGGCATAATCTGGCCGAACAATCGCAAAGTGGCGGAACTTGTGCCCTATCTCGATCGCCTCGCGCTGGTCGTCCTGGTATTCCCCGTTTTCAAGGACGGTCGCGCCTACAGCCAGGCCCGGCTGCTGCGGGAACGTTACGACTTCCGCGGTGAATTGCGTGCTACGGGCCAGATTCTGCGCGACCAGTTCCTGTTCCAGGTACGTGCCGGTTTCGATACCTTCGAGGTCACCAAGGCCAGCGATGTCGATGCGTTCGCGGCAGCGCTGACGCGCTACTCGGTGTTCTATCAGACCGCCGGGGAACGCCGCATTTCTGTGGCGCGGCGCCGCGCGGTGCGGCTGGCTGCCGCTGTGCCGGGCGAGGCCGTGGTCTCGTAAGAGATGATGTAAGGGGCGACCCTTGTGGTCGCCGCAATAGCGCGGGGGATGGGGCGACCATAAGGGTCGCCCCATCAGCGGCAATGTTGGAGGACGCCGATTGCGCGCGCCGCTCCAACGTTATGATTTGGCCAATGCTTGAATTCCTTCAGATTGGCTGAAGCCATCGCTAGGGCGCCGCGAGCGCGCCTCTTTCTCGCGCCGCCAAAATCGCGTAACGTTCCGTATCCTTGCGGAGCAGGGAGGATGGCGACGAGCAGCGCTTGGCCGCTGAGGTGTCAACTGCCGATGCGTTTTTTACGGCATCAACGACGGGCGGAAGCTTCGGCCGATCATGGCAGTCACGCGGTTCCTCCTGTGTCCGCAAATCGATGACGGGGAGGTCATCATGCTTTACCGGAATTCGATCAGCATAATCGTCGCGGCTGCAGCGCTGACAGTGGCTGTTTGCGGCGCTCGCGCTTATGATGAATCCAAATACCCTGATTTCTCGGGCCAGTGGATCAGGGTCGGCGGCACGCAGTGGGACCCCAGCAAGCCTGGAGGCCGTGGACAGGAGGCCCCGCTCACACCCGAGTACCAGGCTATTTTCGACGCGAGCCTGGCGGCCCAGGCGGCGGGTGGGCACGGCAACGACTTGAGGTTTACCTGCAGAACGTCCGGCATGCCGCGAATCATGACGGCCGTCTATCCGATCGAAATCGTCATTCAACCCAACACCACATACATATTGTCTGAATACGTCATGCCGCGGCGAATCTACACCGACGGACGCACCCGGCCGGAGGGGGTCGAGCCGGCCTTTGCGGGCTATTCCATTGGCAAATGGGTCGATCAGGACGGCGACGGTCGCTACGACGTCCTCGAAGTCGAAACGACTCACATGAAAGGCCCCCGCGATTTCGATGTGGACGGTCTTCCCCTCCACAGCGACAATCAGACCGTCATCAAGGAGCGGCTGTTTCTCGACAAGGCCAATCCGGATTTACTGCATGATGAAATCATCACCATCGACCATGCGCTGACGCGCCCATGGACGGTGATGAAGAGCTACCGACGCGAGAAGAATCCGATTTGGAACGAGTATGATTGCAATGAGAACAACAATCATGTTGCGATCGGGAACGAGAACTATTTTCTGAGCGCGGATGGCTACCTGATGCCGGGACGCAAAGGCCAGCAGCCGCCAGATTTGCGATATTTTGGTCAAGTGCGGAAGTGAAGTGGCCACGCGCTTATGCGAGGCAAAGCATAAGGGGTTGATTGGACAAACGTCCTTCGTTTTTCGTCGCATGCATCCAGTAAACGTACGCATGTTGAGCGCGCAGATTTGCACTACTTTGCCGGTTTCATAGCCCGCAAGTATTGCAGCGTCGGACCCGCTTTAGCTTCGGATTGATTGCCCATGCATTGCCCAGTGTCGTAATTGCCCGACTTGGTCTGCCTGAGGAAGAGAACATATTTGAGCCCGGCGTTGGCGTTGAAACTGCACGTCGTGCCGCTATGAATCGTTATCTGCCGTTCGAGATTATGCTTCCACGACTCGGCGACCTCAAATACGTAAACTACGTCTCCTCGTTCATTTTCCTTTCTAACGGAGATGACCTCGCCGAACACCACGCCCTGGGCGGCCTTGTAGGCCTGCGCCGGGGACGGCTCGATGCACCGGCACGCCAACGCGAATCCGGGCAGTCCAACGACCATCACCGCGGCGACGATCACGCGCAATGGCGGGTAAAAATCAGGCCAATCTGGCTGCATCGGCAACGCGCTCGATCGCTCCGAGGATATTGGGGTCTTCCAATCCAGACAGAAGGCAACTGCGCAAGGTCCCTTCGGCGGCATGGCTATCGCCGCCTGGCGCGCCGTTGACATGCGCCATTTCGTGCACAAGCGTTGCTGCCGTCGTCCAATGGCCCATGCGGAGGGCAAATTTCGTAACCGAAATCTCCTTGCCCCCGACGAAATTCGTAACACCGAAATCCCGACCATTGTTTTTCGGATCGAAGCTGATCCACACATCGGGATCGGTCCAGACCTGGGTAAAGCTACGGCCGCCAGGGAGCGCGCGAAACGCTCTGTCACACGGTCGGAAGCCCTTGATGCGCCCGTCGATGATTCGAATGGCGTGCTTCAATGTCGCGAGCAAGGTCGCGTCGGTATAGGGGAGCCATTGCCAGCCGGAATTCTCGTCCGGCGCGTTATGTCCGCTGTCTGGTGTATTGATATTTGGCATTGAGCAGCTCCGATCGGGTTTATCGGGTAATCTTCCCAAGGATCCGCTTCTTCTTCCAGGTGCGCGGAAACTATACCGGATTTCCGAGGTTGAAAAGGTATTATTAGCCGCAAATGGTCTATCCGTCTTACACGCATGGGGCAATCTTGCTCCTTGTCGACCGCGATGACGATAACGGCGGCTTCATAACAGTACCCCCGGCTTATCTAGATCATTCCCCCTTCTCCGTTCGTTTCGCCGCCTTGGTGAACTTCTTGATGGTGCGGTCGCGCTTGAGCTTGGAAATGTGGTCGATGAACAACACTCCGTTAAGGTGATCGACTTCGTGCTGGATGCAAGTCGCAAATAAGCCGTCAGCATCCTCCTCATGCAGGTTGCCGTCGAGATCGAGATACTTGACTTTGACTCGCGCGGGCCGCTCGACGTCCTCATGGACTTCCGGAATCGACAAGCAGCCCTCTTCGTATTTCGATGTTTCCTCAGATGACCAGGTGATTTCGGGGTTGATGAAAACTTTGGGCTCCGACTCGGCTTCGCGTTTGGATAAGTCCATCACCACCATACGCGCCGGCACGCCGACCTGAATGGCCGCCAAGCCGATGCCTGGGGCCTTGTACATGGTTTCGAACATGTCGCCGACCAGCTCCCGGATGTCGCTGTCGATCTTGGCGACGGGCTTGGACACCAAACGCAGCCGTTTGTCGGGCAAAATGATGATGTCGCGTAGGGCCATAGAGGGCGATTTAAGGGCTGATGCTGGTGGGGTCAATGTGAGGCTGACCGCCGCCTTTCACCTCTCTCCGCTTGCGAGGAGAAGGCGGATCCCGCGCTTGGCGCGATCCGGGTGAGAAGCCCCCTCCCCAAGCGGGGAGAGGAAAAAAAGCTGCGCCAAAACTCGATAGCTCTGCGTGTCGGCCCGACGTTTTTTGCTTGTTCCCATTTCGTTCAATCCGTAGGCGAATCGGTTACAACGGCGCCATGAAAGCCATGAACCAGTCGATCTTGCTCATCAATGGGCCCGATATCACTCTCGGCACGGCAACCGCGGCATTTGGGGTTGCGGTGCTGGCTCTGCTGGTGACGATTGTGGTGATCACTGTCCGCGCATTTCGGCGGCGGGCGCAGGAAGTTGCCCTCCAGGTACGGCAGAGCGAGGCCACGCAGCACCGCATCGCCGAACTCGCCCGCATCCAGGCAGAGACAGCGGGCCGCCTCCAGGCGCTGGGTGAAGGGCTGGGCGGTCGCCAGGCTGAGCTTGCACGCGTGATGACAGAGCGGCTCGATGCGGTCTCGGCCCGACTCGGTCAGTCGATGGACGAGGCTACCCGGCAAACCGTGCAGCGGTTGCAATGCCTGCACGAGCGCATCGCGGTCATCGATCATGCACAGAAGAATCTTGCCGATCTTTCCGGTCAGGTCACCTCGCTGCGTGACGTGCTCGGCAACAAGCAAGCGCGTGGCGCGTTCGGCCAGGCTCGCATGGAGACAATCGTAGCGGACGGCCTGCCGAAAGGGTTGTTCGCATTCCAGCATACCCTGTCGAACAACACGCGGCCGGACTGCGTGATCTTTCTGCCCGACCAGCCTGCGCTCATCATCGACGCCAAGTTCCCGCTGGAGGCCATTATGGCCTTTCGCGACTCCAAGACGGAGGAGGGACGCCAGCGCGCCGCCCAGCGGCTGCGCCAGGATGTGTGGCGGCATATTTCCGACATTGCCGGTAAATATCTCCTGCCGGGCGAAACCCAGGAAATGGCGCTGATGTTCGTGCCGTCCGAATCCGTCTATGCGGAACTTTATGAGGGGTTTGACGATCTGGTACAGAAGGCCTATCGGGCCAGGGTCGTTATGGTGTCGCCGTCGCTTCTGATGCTAGCGATCCAGGTGATGCAGCAGATTTTGAAGGACGCCCGCATGCGCGAAGCTGCGCACCTCATTCATGCCGAAGTAGGCCGAATGATGGGCGATGTTGGCCGGTTGCAGGAACGCGTCCTCAAGCTGCAGCAGCATTACGGGCAAGCGAGCGAAGACATGCGCCAGATACTGATTTCGACGGAGAAGATCGGCGCGCGCGCCGGCCGCATCGACCAACTCGATTTCGGTGACAGCGCGACGGGCGAGGGCAATGCTGCTGTTATGTTGGCACCCGCGTCCTTGAAGCTGGAGGCGGGCGAGTGACGGCTTCGCGTGAGCGGATGCTGCCCCCCGCTTCCGTTCCCCCGACGGCTTTGACGGAAAAGCCGAGGTGGACAGGCGCGCTCAGCATCTATCTGCGTCGTCGCGTACTGATCGTGATGTTGCTGGGCTTTTCCTCGGGTTTGCCGCTGGCGCTGTCGGGATCTACGCTACTGGTGTGGATGACCGAAGAGGGAGTGAACCTCCGGACGATCGGCCTTTTCGCCTTGGTCGGTGCGCCCTATACGTGGAAGTTCGTGTGGGCACCGCTGGTTGATGCGCTCAATGTGCCGTGGCTATCGCGCAGTTTGGGCCGACGGCGGGGCTGGCTGCTGCTGTCGCAACTGCTTGTGCTAGCGGCGATCGTTTTTCTCAGCCTTTGCGATCCGGTGGGGGACCCGGGGCTCGTCGCGCTGGCCGCCCTATTGGTGGCGGCCGCTTCGGCGACGCAGGACATCCTTGTCGACGCTTTCCGGATCGATAGCCTTGATGAAAGCGAGCAAGAGGCTGGCGCAGGCTCCTACGTGGCGGCTTATCGCATCGGCATGCTTGCATCGACCGCCGGCACGCTGTTCCTGGTCAGCGGCCTCGAAGGCCTGGGATTGGCGAAGCATGCGGCGTGGAGCGTCGGTTACATTATTTCTGCTGCACTCGTCCTCGTTGGCATTGCTACCACGCTCGTCGCATCGGAGCCCGAAAAATCAGACTTGGCCGAGCGCCTGCACGGCGGGAAAAATGCCTTTCGACGTCTTGTTACGACTTTGACCGGTGCATTGCAGGACTTCTTTCTTCGGGAGGGCATCCTCATAGCGCTCATCGTGCTAGCCTTCGTTGTCCTGTTCAAGCTCACCGATGCGCTGGCGGGAGCTATGACCGCGCCATTCGTCATTCGGCTTGGATTTACGCGCAACGAGTACGCTGCGATCGTCAAGGTGGTTGGATTGGTCGCTACGCTCGCCGGCGCAATTGCCGGTGGTTTTGTGGCGCGCACCTATCCGATGGCGAGGAGCCTGTGGATTGGAGGGATTCTCCAGGCCATCGCAAATTTCGCTTTTTCCTGGCAGGCGATGGTCGGCCGCGACCTTTCCTGGCTCACATTCGCTATCACGCTCGAAAATTTCACCAGTTCCATCGGCACGGTGATCTTTGTCGCCTACATTTCGGCGCTGTGTCGCAATCCCCTGCACACCGCAATGCAGTACGCGCTCCTGACTGCCTGTTCTGCAGTCGGGCGCACCTATCTGCCCGCCGTTGGGGGGGCCATCGCGGAGGCGACGGGTTGGGTATGGTTCTTCGTCATTTGCGCGCTCGCGGCGCTGCCAAGTTTTGTGCTGCTCGCCTGGTTACAGCGGCGCGGCCATTTTGCAGGGCTTGCGATTAAGCGGAGTTGAAGGCCATCGGCTAAAACGGCGTCCGGCTGCGCATCGCGGCCGCAAGCGTGCCCTCATCGAGATAATCAAGTTCACCGCCGACCGGCACCCCATGGGCAAGCCGCGTCACCGCGACGTTGGCGCCGCCGAGCAGATCGGTGATGTAGTGCGCGGTGGTCTGGCCGTCGACGGTGGCGTTGAGCGCCAGAATGATCTCTTTGACCTCAGGCGCGTGGGCACGCGCCACCAGTGCGTCGATCGAAAGGTCCTCCGGGCCGACGCCATCTAGGGGGGACAAGGTGCCGCCCAGCACATGGTAGCGGGCATTGATGACATGGGCGCGTTCCAGCGCCCAGAGATCCGCGACGTCCTCGACAGCCACGATCACGGACGGATCGCGGCGTTCATCGGTGCAAATCATGCAAGGATTGGATGTATCGATGTTTCCACACACTGTGCAGATCGAGATGCGTTCCATCGCGGTCTGCAGCGCAGCCGATAGAGGCGCCATCAGCTGCTCGCGCTTTTTGATGAGCGCCAACGCAGCGCGTCGCGCCGAGCGCGGACCAAGGCCCGGCAGTCGGGCCAGCAACTGGATCAGACGTTCAATTTCAGGTCCGGCGATAGCGGCAGGCATTAGCGCGCCTTCCAGCTGGAAAAGAAGCGTTAGCAATCTCTTGCGTTGGGTGGCCGGGCTCGTCCCGGCCACCCCCGTCGTCATTGCTCGGCGCTTTGACGTTCGGGGTCGCCGGGACAAGCCCGGCGACGACCCCGGTGTGTGATTCATAGGAACCAAAATCGATGGAGGCGCCGCTTGCTCAGAACAGTTGCAACCCCGGCGGCAGTGGCAGGCCACCAGTGAGGCTTTTCATTTTTTCCTGCAGCAAGGTTTCCGCCCTGCGCCGCGCATCCGCATGGGCGGCGACCACGAGGTCCTCGGCGATCCCCTTTTCCTCAGGCTTCATCAACGACGGATCGAACCTGACGCTCTTGAGCTCGCCTTTGGCGCTCATCGTTACCCGCACCATGCCGCCGCCTGCCGTGCCTTCGACCTCAATTTGATCGAGCTCCGTCTGCATGGCCTCCATCTTGGTCTTGAGTTCGGTCGCCTGTTTCATCAGGCCCAGAAAATCCGCCATGTCTCGCCTTTCATAACGCGCGGCCGATCTGCTTCATAATGCGCCGCTTTTAAGCATAGGTCGCCGCTTTACAGATTACCATCGACATCGTCTGTCCGGCCGAATGCCCTGAATGATGATTCATCATCCGGTTCCACCGGCATTTCGGGTAACTCGTCATCCCTGGATGCGGCCACCGGCAGCGTGGGCTCCGAATCCGGTTGCCGCACGGCCACGATCTCGGCACCGGGAAACCGTGCAAGCACGTTCTGCACCCGCGGGTCGGCCTGGATTCCGCGCTTGAATTCCTCGTGCCGGGCATCGCGCTGTGACCTGACGGTTGGCGTGCCAGGCTCCGCCGACACGACCACCATCCAGCGTCGCCCTGTGAGGGCCGTGAGCCGCCGACCGAGATCGCCGATCAGAGTCTTGGCGGCGCTTGGCTCCAGCGCGATCTCCAACCTGCCGTCCTCGAATCGCACCAGACGGACGTCGCGTTCGAGTGCGTTCTTGAGTTGCAGATCACGCTGCTCGCCCACGAATGCGATCAGGTCGGCAAATTGAGCGAACGCCGGCGACTGCGCCACGGCTGGGGGTTCAACGCTCTGACTGACCGGATCATGCGTCGCTGGCATCCCGGCCGGGGCGAGCGCCTGCCGTGCTGATGCACGGGCCGGCTCGGCTTGAGACATTGGCCCCGCCGACGCAGGCGACGACAGGCCGTTGCCACGCCCAGGCGCTGCCGGCCGCTGCGGCGCGTCACTAAGCGAGCGGATGATATCTTCGGGCGACGGCAGGTCGGCCGCATAGGCGATCCGCACAAGCACCATTTCGGCCGCAGCGATCGGTCGCGCCGCTTCCTTCACTTCGGCAATGCCCTTGAACAGCATCTGCCACGTCCGGGACAACACGCGCATCGACAGGCCGACGGCGAAATCGCGCCCACGCTTGCGTTCGATTTCAGCTAGCGACCGATCTTCCGCGACTGCCGGCACAATTTTGACACGCGTAACGAAATTGGTGAAGGCAGCAAGTTCCGTGAGCACGATCAGCGGATCGGCGCCGAAATCGTATTGATCGCGCAGTTCGCTGAGAGCATGGGCGATATCGCCGCGCATCAGCGCATCGAACAGCTCGATGATGCGGCTGTGGTCGGCCAGGCCAAGCATCTGACGCACGTCCTCAGCGCGGACCGACCCGGCCGCATGTGAGATTGCCTGATCGAGCAACGACAGCGCATCGCGCACCGAACCCTCGGCGGCGCGGGCAATCAGCGCCAGCGCTTCGGGCTCGGCGGCAACATTTTCTTTGGCGAGGATTCCTTCGAGATGTAACACTAGTCGCCCCGCCTCGACCCTGCGCAGGTCGAATCGTTGGCAGCGCGACAATACGGTGATCGGGACCTCGCGGATTTCAGTGGTGGCGAAAATGAATTTGGCGTGCGGCGGCGGCTCCTCCAGCGTTTTCAGCAGCGCGTTGAAGGCCGGGTTCGAGAGCATGTGCACCTCGTCCAGAATGTAGACCTTGTAGCGAGCGTTAGCCGGCGAATAACGTATCGCGTCGTTTATCTGGCGAATGTCGTCGACGCCATTGTGGGAAGCCGCGTCCATCTCCAGCACGTCCACATGCCGGCTTTCCATGATGGAGGCGCAATGCACGCCCAGTATCGGCATCCGGACGGTCGGCGACTTGACGGAGCCGTCGGGCAATTCGTAGTTCAGTCCGCGCGCCAGAATACGGGCCGTGGTTGTCTTGCCGACGCCGCGTACCCCGGTGAGAATCCAGGCCTGCGGTATTCGCCCGGCCTCAAACGCATTCGAGACCGTGCGCACCATGGCTTCCTGACCGATCAAATCATCGAAGGTCGCTGGCCGGTACCTGCGGGCCAGCACGCGATAGCCCGCGCCTGGCGGCACCGGCATTGCTCCAAGATCGAGACTCGGCTCTGCGGGCCGCCCGGCCGCATCGGCTTCGCTCATCGTGCCTCCGGCCGCCCGTGACATCTGTAGAATGGGATGAGCGAAAGCGAACCCATCGGGCGACATGGGTATTGATGGATTTCGCTTTCGCTCATCCCATCCTACGCTCGGCGCTTGAAAACCAGTAGGAGGTTGACGAGCGACCCGAACCGGAGCTCGTTAGGGCTGCTTCCTTCCGGACCTGACCCGGTTGGCGAGTGGCTCGTCCACTGCCAACCTCCCGGCCCTTATATCGGCGGAACCGGGAGGGATTGCAAGCGCCGGGGCAATGGTGGACGTGCGGATGAACAACGCAGATGCGCTGCCCGAATGGTCGCTGCATCCTCAGCTCGACCAGGATTGTGTGATGGTTGCAGACCTCCCGCTGTCGCGGCTGCTTTTGAGCCGTGACGCCAATTACCCCTGGTTGCTGCTGGTGCCGCGACGGCGGGGAGCGAGCGAGATCATCGACCTCGATACGGCGGAACAGGTCCAACTCATGACCGAAATCGACATGGTGTCGCGCGCCCTCAAATCCGTAACGGCATGCGACAAGCTCAATGTTGCGGCGATTGGCAACGTGGTGCCGCAGCTCCACGTCCATGTTGTGGCGCGGAGGCGCGCCGACCCCGCATGGCCCAAGCCCGTGTGGGGCGCAGTGCCTGCTCGCCCATATGATTTTGCTGAGCGCGACCGCTTCATCGCGGTATTGCGGCGCCAGATTGTGCAACCGCGGCATCTGGACCGTCTCGCTACCCCCGAAAAAACCCGCTAAGCTTCGGGCTGATATTTATGATCGTATGTGCAAATGCGGCGCATCGGCTGCCGCGAACCGGTCCGAGGAGGGGAGGAGCTTTATGGTTGACGAAACCATTCCACGCCGCGATTTCCTAAAAGGGGCCGTTGTCGGAACTGCCGCGCTCGCGACTGGCGGTCCCGCCGCGACACAGACTGGGGCGCCGGGCACCGCCACGCCTGCCGCCGATGTGGAGCCGTTGCTCACGCTCACAGCGACCGAACATGCCTTCATCGTCGCGGCGGTCGATACCCTCATCCCGGCCGACGAGCTGTCGCTGTCGGGCAGCGACTGTGGCGTCGCGACCTTCATCGATCGTCAGTTGGCCGGCGCCTATGGCATGGGGGCGCGGCTTTACCGCCAGGGCCCGTTCCCCAAGGCCAAGGCAGAGCTCGGTTATCAACTCTCCCTCAATCCGCGCGAGTTCTTCCGGGCGGGCATCGAGTCTGCGAACGCCTGGACCCGCAGGACCTATGGCAAGGATTTCGACCGTCTGTCCGGGACCGATCGCGAAGCGGCTCTGAAGGCCATGGAAGCCGACAAGGCATCGTTCCCGGGCTTTTCCAGCAGGATGTTCTTTGATGCCCTGCTGCAGATCACCATGGAAGGTTTCTTCTCCGACCCGATCTATGGCGGCAATCGCGACATGGCAGGGTGGAAGATGGTCGGCTATCCGGGCTTGCCGGCGACCTACCGCGAAGAGGTCAAGACCTATTTCGGCAAGAAGTACGACAAGCCGCCGCGCTCTATCGCGGACTTTTCCTAAAAGGGAGCGCGCCATGGCAACGGTTCTCAAGGAAGTCGATGCGGTTTGCATCGGTGTCGGATTTACCGGCAGCATTCTGGCGCGCGAACTCACCAAGTTCGGCCTCAAGGTGGTGGGCCTCGAACGCGGCGCCAGCCGGAGCACGCGCGACGATTTCGCCTTACCTAACGTGCGCGACGATCTCAAATATGCGGTGCGCCAAGAGCTGTTCCAGGACACGCAGCTTGAGACGGTGTCGCTGCGCCATTCGCCGGGCGAGACCGCCCTGCCGATCCGCCGGCTCGGTTCGTTCCTGCCCGGCATGGGCGTCGGCGGCGCCGGGGCGCACTGGAATGGCGTTACGTGGCGACTGCTGCCGACCGACCATAACCTGCGCAGCCACATCGAGAATCGTTACGGCAAGGACGCGATCGCGGCCGAGATGACCATAGAGGACTTCCCGGTCTCCTATGACGAACTGGAACCTTATTACGATCGCTTCGAGAAGCTGCTCGGCGTTTCCGGCAAGGCCGGCAATCTGCGTGGCCAGAAGATCGACGGCGGTAACGTGTTTGAAGGGCCGCGGCAGAACGATTACCCCAACCCGCCGTTGGCGATGAGCATGGCCGGCGCCATCATGGAAAAGGCCGCGCGCGAACTTGGCTATCATCCGTTCCGGGCGCCAGCTGCCAACATGAGCCAACCCTACACCAATCCGGAAGGCGTGACGCTCGGCGCCTGCGAGTATTGCGGCCATTGCGAGCGGTTCGGCTGCGAGGCCAATGCCAAATCCTCGCCGCAGTCCTGCATCCTGCCGGTTCTGCTGGCCGACAACCGCTTCGAGCTGCGCACCCACTCCTACGTGAAGGAGCTTGTCTATGACAAGCAGGCCAAGAACGTGAAAGCCGTTCGCTATGTCGACACCCGCAGCGGGGAGGAATACGAGCAGCCGGCTGGCCTCATCATTCTTGGCGCATACGTGTTCAACAACAATCTTCTGATGATGCAGGCCGGCATCGGAGAGCAGTACGATCCGGTCACCGGAAAGGGCGCGCTCGGCCGCAACTATTGTTATCAGGTGAGCGGCAACAACATCACGGTGTTCTTCGAGGATAAAGTCATCAATCCCTTCATGGCAGCGGGCGCGTCCTTCGGCATGAACATCGATGACTTCAACGGTGACAATTTCGACCATTCAGGCGTTGGCTTCTTCGGAGGAGCATGGATTTCCGCCGGGACCTCGAACGGCCGGCCGATTCAGACTCGGCCAGTGCCGCCCGGCACGCCCCGCTGGGGCCGCGAGTGGAAGAAAGCGACCGCTAAGTGGTACAACCATGCATTCAACATCGGCGCGTCTGGTTGCAATTACGCCCACCGCGAGAACTACCTCGATCTCGACCCCACTTATCGGGATGCGCTCGGTCGTCCGCTGATACGTATGACTTACAATTTCCACGAGAACGACTACAAACTCGCGGAATACATCGGCGGGGTTCTGGGCAAGATCGCGCGCGCCATGAACCCGACCGCGATGAGCTCTCCGGCCGTGCGGCGGGGCAACTATAATGTCGTGCCCTATCAATCGACTCACAATACAGGGGGGACTATCACGGGCGCTAACCCGAAAACCAGCGTGGTTAACCGCTACTTGCAGGCATGGGAGGCCGACAATCTGTTCGTTATGGGCGCATCGGTGTTCCCGCAGAATGCGTCGTATAATCCGACCGGCCTGGTTGGCGCTCTCGCCTACTATGCGGCCGAGGCGATCACGACCCGGTACATCAGAAGCCCGGGTCCGCTGGTTCAAGGGTGACGCCGTCGCAGGGAATTTGCTCCGACGTTGTGCGAACGTTTTGGTCATGCGAGCTTCGATGCTCCCGCCGGAGTGATTTATGACGGCCCGTTTCGATCTCGGGACCAAGCCGCATCTGGGCTACACAGGCAGCGTAATCGAACGGGCCGCAGACCTGCGGCATGATCCGCTAGCCATTGTGGCCCTTGAGGCAGATGCGCGTGCCTACGCCTTCGTCATCAGCGGTGAACGCGTGGTGATGCGGAAGGGCGTACCCTACCATGATCCGGCATT
Source organism: Xanthobacteraceae bacterium (assembly GCA_035311445.1). Taxonomy (GTDB): domain Bacteria; phylum Pseudomonadota; class Alphaproteobacteria; order Rhizobiales; family Xanthobacteraceae; genus JAJPKK01. The sequence continues at coordinate 27,029 of DATGCX010000105.1, forward strand.
CACGCTGGCGGCCGAAAGCATTATTTCGGCGAAGCAGGAGCAGGTATTCCTCGGCCGTCATAACGGCGCGCCGCTGTTCGGCATCGCGATCGATCCTGATGCGCTCGAGGTGCTGAAAAGGCGTGACGATCTCCTCGCTACGGATCTGCGGAGCATTGCGACGGGTGCTCTCGTCGCGCCTGAGCACCTACCGCCGCTCGCGACTGCGAAGGCGCTGCTCGCCTGGCATGGACGCCACCGCTTTTGCTCAAATTGCGGCGCGTCGACTCAAGCTACGCAGGCCGGCTGGCGCCGCGATTGCGCACGATGCGGCGCCGAGCATTTTCCGCGCACCGACCCAGTGGTCATCATGCTGGCGATCGACGGTGGCCGCTGTCTTCTTGGCCGGCAGTCGCGTTTTGCCAAGGGCATGTGGTCGTGCCTGGCGGGATTCGTCGAACCGGGCGAAACCATCGAAGATGCGGTACGGCGCGAAACCCTGGAGGAGGCCGGTATCATGTGCGGACGTGTTGCCTATTTCGCGTCGCAGCCATGGCCCTTCCCGATGTCGCTGATGATCGGTTGTCATGCCCAGGCGTTGACTACGGAACTGAAAGTAGACCGTTCCGAGCTGGAGGATGCCCGCTGGTTCGACCGCGATGAGGTTGTCGCCATGATGCTGCGCCGGCACCCCGACGGTTTGACCGCGACCCATCCGTTCGCGATTGCCCATCATATCATCCGGGCGTGGCTCGAAGCCGACCGGAGCCTTTTCTGATATGGCGAATATTCTTTGCGCCGGAATCGCGGTTCTTGACGAAGTATTTCGCGTCCAGGCGTTTCCGATACCGGATACCAAGGCGGAGGCGAGCGAGTTTATTACAATTGGGGGCGGCTGCGCCGCCAACGCTGCTGTCGCCATAGCCCGGCTCGGCGGCAAGGCGCGTCTCGCTGTGCCGCTCGGCGGCCCTGCCGGCAGCGACGTGATCGGAGACCGACTTATTGACGGCCTGCAGAGCGAGGGCGTGGATTGCACCGATTGCGTGCGTATTCCTGGGGCCCGGACACCGGTATCAGCGATCTTCATCGATGCAAGCGGCGATCGCACGATCGCGACTTATCGAGATCGGCGCCTCGATGCCGTTGCACCGGACGATCCAGACCGCCTGATCGCCGGTGTGGACGCCGTGCTTGTCGACAATCGCTTCTCCGATTTCGTCGTCCCGATCGGCCGCGCCGCCCGAGTCCGGCGTATTCCGCTGGTGATCGATGCCGATAAGCCGAGCCCCGATCGCCATCCGTTGTTCGAAGCCGCGACGCACGTGATTTTTTCCCGCGAATGCCTGCGCGCCACCGCAGGAACCGACGACCTTGCAGCAGGCCTCGCCCACATGAGGAGGTTCACCAATGCGTTTCTCGCCGTCACCGACGGGCCTAATCCGGTGCTATGGCGCGATCGCGACTGCGTAACGATCTGCGAGATGCCGGTGTTCGCAATCGAGGCTGTGGACACGCTCGGAGCCGGAGATGTGTTCCATGGCGCGTTCACTCTTGCCTTGGTCGAGGGGCGCGGGGCCACGGGCGCACTCCGGTTCGCGGCCGCCGCGGCCGGGCTCAAGTGTTCGCGCTTCGGCGGCAGCACCGCAGCGCCGCAGCGCGCCGAAGTAGATGCGCTGCTGACACACCCCGAGCTGGTCCATACGGCCCGACCTCAGCCGGCGTAGAATATTATTCTATTTTTTGCTATTTCACGTAGAATCGAGAAAACCATCTATGGTGACGACGGCCACTCGGCCCCGATCTGTCTCAAGAGAATGTTGAATGGACGCCATCGACCGCAAAATACTCCACGAACTGCAGCAAGATGCGTCGCTTTCCGTTGCCGAGATCGGCCACCGGGTCGGCTTGTCCTCGACGCCCTGCTGGAAACGAATCCAGAAGCTCGAGGCCGAGGGGGTGATCGAGAAGCGGGTCGCGCTCGTCGACCAGGACAAGGTCGGGCTCGGCGTTACTGTGTTCGTGTCGATCGAAACCGGGGATCACTCGGAGGCGTGGCTCAAGGCCTTCGCCGAGCAGGTAGGCGCCATGCCGGAGGTGATGGAATTCTACCGGATGGCAGGCGATGTCGACTACATGCTGCGCGTCGTGGCGCCGGACATTCATGGCTATGACCGGTTCTACAAGCAACTCATCGCGGCCATTCCGCTGAAGAACGTTACCTCCCGCTTTGCCATGGAAAAGATCAAGTCGACGACCGCATTGCCATTGCCCTGAGTGCCGGTCATGTCCCAGCCCCCCGATTGCTTTGCTAATTTACGCACGAATCCCGTCGAAGCTACGTGGGCTGATGCCCGTACCAGAGGAGGACACGGTGATGACAAAGTTTGCTTTGTATGTTCCGCTGCAGGCGAAGCCGGGTAAAGAAAAAGAGGTCGCGGACTTTCTGCGGTCGGCCGTGCCCTTGGTGAATGATGAGCCGGGAACGGTCTCGTGGTTCGCCATTCAAGAGGGGCCATCCTCCTTTGCCATCTTCGACACGTTCGACGACGAGGCTGGGCGAGATGCGCATCTCAACGGCAAGGTAGCAGCGGCCTTGATGGAAAAGGTCAAAGCTGGCGATCTATTTGCCAAAACGCCCGAAATCCACAAACTCGAAATTTTGGCGGACAAACTCCCAAAATAAAGGCCTCTCGTGCATTGGCGTGTTGCGGTTCGTGACGCGCTATCGTCGTTGTACGGTTAGCCGGTGCGGCGGACCGTAGCGATCCCCGGAACTGCGTGGATGCACGGCGCAAATAGGTACGATGGCTGAAACCAGACACTTTCGACCGGCACAAGTAATGACTACGCTGGTTGTTGGGTTCTTGCGCACTGTCGTGCTCATCCGAACAGGTACCAAATGCGGTGGCTGATTCCTCGTCGGCCGGGTACTCTCAGCCACACGCTGATTGTCTTGCGCGGCTCGACGTTGCCGATCGGCGCGCCGCAATGGATCGTCGCCGCCAGCCGGGCGACCGGAAAATGGAAACGACGGACCAAGAGGCAGGCGGAGCGGTGCAGCGCGTCCACAAAGGTTGCCTCGTAGCGTGCGAGATCGGCCGCCCAGGGCGGCGCGAGATCATCGGATCGCGAGAGTCGACACAGGTGGTCCACCAAAGCGCGGGCGTCGTCACGATGGCGTCCGCGACGGACAGCGCCGCCGATTATCACCAGGACATGGCGGTCGAACGCATCGCCGAGAGCGCGCGCGGTCAGAGGCAGCACCTTACGTACCTCATCGAGGCGTTTACGCCGGATGCTTGCGGCGAACTGCTCGACCGCGTTCGGCGACAACTCCGCAAGCTCACTCGCTTCGCTTGGTTCGAGTCCGAGGGAGCCACCAACGGCAATAGGGTCAGCGAAGAACGACGCACGAAACGGGGCGTCTGTGAACAAGCGCGCCAAGGTCGCCTGGATCCGTGTTAGCGCCATCGTCCGTGCCGCCTCCCGATCGCGCGAGCTTGGGCGACCTCGTCCAGCAGGTCGGCAAATGGCGGCAAGCCTTCGTCCCGCTCCAGGATAATGCCCCTTACGGGTGATCGGGCCACCGCCGTATCGAGGAGGCGCCACACTTCAGGAGGTGTTGGACAAGCGTGGCTGTCGATCAGGATGCCGTCATGCCAGTGTCCCCCGGCGAAGTGCATTTGCACGACGTGCTGCCATGGCCAGCGCTCCAGCTCGCTATCAAGATCGACTCCTTGATTGACGGCATTCGTATAGAGGTTTGTCACATCGCACAGCCAACCACAGCCTGTGCGCCGCAGGACTTCGCTCAGGAACGCCGCCTCGTCCATCTCGCCGCCGGGCACCGTCACGGTCGCAATGATGTTTTCGAGAATCAACGGAACTTTAATTGTGCGACGGACTGTCTCCACGTTGCGCACGACGGCATCGACCGCCTCGTGTGTGAACGGAAGGGATGCAAAGTGCCCGATCGCTATGCCGCCGGCTCGGGTGAATGTGAGGTGCTCGCTCCACCAAGGAGGCGAAATCCGCTCGATCAGGGCTGCGAACTGGTCGAGGTACACCTGATCGACGCCCTCGGCGCTGCCGAGGGAGAGGTCGAGCCCGTGTGGGATGAGCGTGAAATGGGCGGCAAGCAGGTCAAGTTCGTCGCACTTCTCAGGTGGAGCCTTGAAATAGTGGTCGGCCGTTATTTCCAGGAAATCGACCTGAGCGGGTTGGCGGAACAGGTCAGCCCGGAAGGACGGACGGAAGCCGAGCCCGGCTCCAAGGGCTGCCTCAGAGGCGAGACGATGTGGATCACGATCCACCGCAGCCCCCGCCGCAACCGCCCCCGCCACCACCGCCGCAGCCGCCACCTCCACCGCCGCAGCTGCCGTGTCCGCTACCGCAGCCGCCCCCAGCACCGCAGCCGCCCCCACCACTGCTACCGGATGCCCCTCTGGCAAACAGGCTGGCGAATTCCGGGTCGGGGGCCCACCTCAGAGTCCCGAGGCCAAACAGGCTGATCAGCAGCACTGACGCATGATCAAGCTGTGGAGCTTTTTCCATTGGCTGTGCGGCAGCTTCATAGATGCCGGCGTAGGCGGTCTGAAGGCGCCGGAGATAGGCCCTTCCGCGGTCACTGATCCGTGCGGTGGCTATTCGGCCGACGGCGAGCCACAGGAGGAGGAGCGAAAGGAGAGTCAGAATGATCAGAAATCCGACGTTATGCAGCCCCTGGCTTAATGCCATTGCGATCTTGTAGAGAGACAGAGCGACAAGGATGCCGCCCGCCAGCAGTGGAATCCGCAGTGCCACCTGTTTGACCCTGTCGGAGCGAAGCAGTCCATCGGATTCCAGATTGCGTCGAAACTGCCCGCACAGGTTCTCGACATCGCCCCCCAAATGTCCACGCCAGAACAAATCGGACACTTCGACCGGCCGATCAATCGAGGCGAGTATCCGGTTTTCGAGCTCGGTCAACTCCTTGGTATCGGGCCCATCGGCGTGCCGCACGAGCCGGGGCGCCTGCCGCCGCGTCCCCGGTATGACCTCGACAAAGCCACCCTGATAGAGGGCATACAGGACCGTGCGGATGACCTCGTTTTTTCCGCCTCGGAGATAGGCGATCTCATACGGATCGAACGTGAGTGGGACCAGGGGGGGCCCGCGCACATCGGTCTCGCACGAACGCACGATCCCATACGCAACCGTGATAATGGCCAGGGCGATGGCGGCGTAGGCTAAGAGAAACGACGGTCCATGTAAGTCCGCGATCACATTGTGGTTCAGCCAATCCATGACCGGGCCTCCGCAGGATGCTGTTTCGGGCCGAGGGTAATTAATTCCGCACGGTGGCAAGCGACGTCGATTGCTGTTGTCGTGGTGGTCCTCTCCGCATTTGACGAGGACTGTCCCTCACCTTTTGTCTCTGCGGAGGTTTTCCGAAAACAGCGGCGTTGAGGTAGAAAAAATTCCGGAGCGCGCGGCAATTCGGCGAGAAAGATGAACAACGCGCGATCGTCGTTCCTCAACTCGCCCCGATCGACGAGGCGGCTTAATCTAACGCTTGGGGAACGCGGGAACGCACCGAAGCCGGAGAAGCCGGTCACGGATATCGCGAGGCGGCGCCCGGAGTGTGGTGGGTTCGTCCGGCGCCATTCGCTACTTGGCGTGAACCAATATCTCTTTCACCTGTTCTGCGAGGTTGGTGACGTATCTGATGACCGTGACGATGCGGCTCGCCTGCAGCAACAGCTTATCGGCCGGCACCGCGTTGACCTTGCGGATCATTTGTTCCTGTCGTTCGGCGGCCTCACCCGCGAAAACCGTTGGCGCGCCGGTGATGATCGCAACGCGCGTGCAGGCGGTTGTCGCCTCAGTCGCCTTGGCGAAGATGCCGGCCTCAGATTCGAATGTCTGCTCGCCGTACACCTCCTGGCCATTCAGCTTGATATGCAAAATCTCCGCAGATATCACGGGCACGATCTTGAGACTCTTCCTCATCAACAGCTTGATGTTATCGTTGTCAGGATCGGCGAACTGCACGAAAAAGCCAACTGCGCCGTCGGTGCTGGAGCCGATTTCGTCCAATACTGCCGTGGTATCGTCCTTGTAAACAATATGGTTCTCGGGCACGCCACCAAGGTATTCGGGATCGTTCGCCTGAAGGAACGCGAAGGTCGCCGCTGAACCGCTCTCCTTCGGAGGAAGGACGAACCGAATGCGTGAGGCACTGGATCGAATGCTGTTGTAGGTGTCGAGCGCTGGATTCTTCGTTACCATCCATAGGTGCTCACACGCAAAGTCGTCGCGGATCACCTTGAGCTTCTTGAACTTCTCGCTGCGCTTGATTGCTTCGTTGGCATACACGTCGAGTTGCACGAATCCGATATTGGTCGGATTCCTAAGCACGCGATCTATGTTTTCGATCGTGCCCTTGCTAGGCGTGCATTCGTAGCGCTCGAACTGGGCTTTCTGGAGCGCGGCAGCGATCGGCGGGCAGAACAAGGTGTGGTAGGCGCCCTTTTCGCCGGCGGTGTTGATCGACCTGGTGCCGAGCGCGGCTACGGCTGCAGGCTTGGGGATAGGCTCTCGGATCAACGAATACAATGTCGTAAGGCCGACTACGGCAAGTGTGATGAAACCAGCCGCCAACCATCGCCACCAAATTATCCGGACGGAGTTCCAGAGGAAGTTGATCTCACCAAGGTTTTCGATCGGCACACAGGTCACGTCACGCTCGACCTTGAGACGCGCCAGCACGTGGCCGACGGATTCGACGGCGTTCTCCTTTGGAAAAATGAAGAGAGCACCGCGTGGAGCGCTTTCAAGAAGCAGATCCAGCTTTCTTTCGAAGTCCGCCTCGTTGACCAAACCGACGACGCCATCTACCGCGCGAGGCAGGCATCCCGTCGCGATGATCGGTCTGATCTTTGGATATCCATATCGCGCCATGCGATCAACAAGGACGATCGCGAGTTCGAAACTATCGCCTATAAGATGATAGTCACGCCCGATTCTGGGCTCTGTATCGAAGAATGTGTATGGAGGATCGTGCACACCTTCTGCGCCACGAAACCGCCTGATCACTTCGTCGAAACGGCGGTCAGGTGTTACAGGTTTGCCGCGCTGAATAAGGCTGGCAACGCAGTGCAATTGAACAAGCACGTCGGAGCCTTTGCGATTTATAGCCGGAAATGCAACGTGGTGAACCCTCCTTTCGCTTTTTTTACTTCCCTTCGGCACGTTGCGGGCCTCCCCCTCACAATCGTCAGCCGTGCTGAACGCGCAGCGCAAACCCGCTCCTCTGCATGCGTTCCACCGGAGTTTGGTCGTACGGCCAGTCGTAGGAGTGAATTTCCCCGTAGCTATTGATCTGGCCGCGAAGCCACGTAACGTTCTGATCATCGACGAGGGCCAGAACGTCCTCCGAACGAATAATTTGACGAAATCGATCACGAAGCGTCAATGTGATAACCCATCCCTCGGAGAGCGGATGAGACCGCACTGTAACGGAAAAGTCCTCGCTCGGGATCACCATCGGGTACGCTCCGCCTGATGCTGCTAACAAAACCGAGGTTGCTGGCTCGATTCCGGCTATCTCGATGCGGTGGCGGAGCGCCTCCCGCTCGATCTGCACGTCCTCAAATACCTCCGCATAGGTGGCTCGCGCTAGAGGCGACGTTACAAGAATATTTTCCTCATCGGCCGTAAACGTGTCACGTCTCAGCAGTACATGTCTCACGCGCTCTTCCGCCAGTTCGGCGCCGCGCCCATCTTCGTCCTGAAGCGCCAGCACGTCACCCAACAATCGTTCGATTGCGGATTTTGCCTTCATATTCCTGCCTCCGACATCCGTCCCTTCAGGCACTCGCGAAGTTGGCGCAGAGCCTCTTTTCGCAGCCGTTCGAAGTCGCCCTTAGCCAGCGTTTCCTGACCGCATTGCTCAGCTCCGGACTTGAGCTGCTCGGGTCGCAGCGGAGCTGCCGTTGAGGCTCCGTAGTATGCGACACGAATGACATCGCGCAGACGCTCGTCCAGGCAATCGATGCATTTTTCCAATAATAGTCCTGCCTTCTTCACGCTCGATGGCAGAATGGCGATACCGGCATCTTCGCCGTCGGCCGGCGCTTCATACCCGGGCTCCAGCGATACCAATTCACGACATTCTTCACAAAGCCGACCGAAATATTCTTCGATCGTGTGCAGCTTGATCCGGCCGATCCGCGCATCGTCCTGAGCGTTGCGCAGGATGCGCAGACGGATTTTTTTGAAATGCTCCGGAGAGCACCGATAACCGGGGGCGGGAGGGTATCCGTGGGCGGACTGGTATTCCTGGATCAGGTCCTTGCTGACGCGGAGCAGCTTGGCCCAAACGCGCGCCTCATGCTCGGTCAATCCTCTCGCCTCCCAGCGGCGCGCGTCGAGGTGAATTTTCAAGATCCGCGAAAGCGCTCGCTCTGGCTCCACATTCGACAGTCTCCGTATGGCTTTGTCGGTTGTCAGCATTTTGAGCAGAACACTTCTGTCGGGGCAGACATGTTGGGCCGCGCTCCAAATCGCGCGCTGCCGCAACGTCATATGCGCAGCCCAAGGGCGCCCAATGGCAAGGGTCAACACACGTTCGATTTCGGCGTCGATGTTTGCGCGCTGTTCCTGGTCGCCTGCAGTGAAGTCACCAACCAGCTCGAGAAGGCGACCGGCACGGTGAACGAATCTGTAGATTATCGCATTCCGGGTTTTTCGCCACCAAAGCGTCAGATACAGCTCGATCAGTTGATCGCTTTCAGTGTCGGCAACCGACATACGCGGCTTCCTCGTCGGAACATAAGTCCATGGTAATGTGCGATCCGCCGCTCCCGAAAAGTAAGAATGGTAGAATCTGCTCGACCCGCTCCGAATGCTTCGGGCCTGCTACCCCACCAAACCGAAACTTCCGTGCCGAGACATTGTCATAGCCATGCTGATCTTTTGCAATGCTGACGAGGTTCACCTTATCTGTCTGTGGAGGTTTTATCCGGCCCCGCATCACCACGGCATAAATTCTTTTTGCAGTCATGCCCCCGGTGGAAGTCAGAAGCCTTCGACGGTGGCTTTGGCGATGGACGCGCGCTGCCAAGCTGCGAAGGTCGGCTCTGGGTCTTAAAGTCCTGAAGAAATATTGACGCTTTGCGGGCGACGCGAGTTCGGGGTGTAGGCGGGTCATCAGCGGAGAACGAACCGCGTGTCGGCAGGCAGTGACTATCCCCTCATTGCTGCCATGAGCGGTTGAATGCCGAGGATGTTCATGACGCGTGAGATTGTAGGCCAACACATGGCGGGCCATCTCGGTTCGCCGTAGTGTCTTCATCAGAAAGTACGTTGTACCCATCCGCATCTTGAGCGTGGCGCAGGGATGCTCGGTTGTCTCGCGACGCACGCGCGCCGCCTTCGGGTTATTATCGAGGCGCTGCGGCACGGGTTCGAGCACGTGTTCATGTTCCCACCATGTCATCCGGCGTTCGGTGGCGACCATGAGGTCGATCATGTTCGCCTCGACCTGTGGACAGTGGGCGTCAATAGCCTTCCAATGGTTGAGCCAATGCTGGTAAGCGCTTTCTAATTGTTCTCGACCCAGGCTGGCGGCGATGATCGCGAGCGCCTCCGAACTCGAAGCCGTGCTCGCAGGCCGGTGCCGGGTCGCCGACCTGCCGCCGCGGGCGCACGCCACCCTCCCTGAAGGCAGAGGCATCGCACACGGCCACCTCACCTGGAGGGTCCCCTGGAAATCCACTTGGGGACAGAGCTTTATCTCAACCCGGACGCCGGTGCGCCCCGGTAATAAGGGCTCTGAATGCAGTAGCCGCCGATTCCCGACATCGTCACCCTGCATCGCTCCCAGCTGGTGTAGTAGCAGGACATCGAGCCGCTGCGCCCGCGGACCGAGCACCAGGGATACGAATAGGCGGCATACGGATATTGTGACTGCGCTGCCGCGGTCTGGATGTCGCCGATCAGCATCATGGCAGAGAACGCGAACAATAGAATTCGCGAGAGCATGGCCGTGCTCCGTCGCGCAGGTTGAACAGACCGCCGCGCACCGATCGGCTGCGTCCGCTGAGCACGCACTGAAGCGATCATTCTCCTTTGAAGCTAAGTCGCGCGACTGACGTTTCAAGCAGCTAGGTCGCTCGCGCACCCCATGTGGACGCCAAGAATACTGTCTCCCATCCCGCGCTGCGGTCCTGCGGGTTGCAGCCCGTGACCGCGACACGGAGCACCGCAAGCATTCATCGATTTGTCCCCGCAATCCCGTGTACAACTAAGGCGAGTCAAGGTGTTTCTCGCCATATTTATGCCGCTTTACGCTTTTTACCGTAGTAATTGTAGTACTTTTGATTCGATTAGCGATCTGTACGCTGATCGGGCTGGGATTATTGAATCACGATTAGTGCGATTCGGCTGTGTAGGGCTGCCCGCGATCGACGGATGCTGGGCGACGCATGGAGGCGGTCAAAACAACGGAGTGGCGAAAATGAGTAACGTCGACTGGCAAAACCGAGTGAGTGACCTTCCCCGGAACCCGTTACCGGATCGCTATAAGCCGAGGGCCTTGCACCTCGATCCGGTCGAAGACGACGACCTGCCTCGCCCGATGAAGGCACCCGTCGTCGACTTGCGTAAGCTGGAGAGAGAGCTCGGTCGCCGGCGTCTCGATGAAATCGCCCACGTGGTGCGGACACTCACCTACGGGGAGATGATTGAACTCGCCACATCGATGTGGAACGTCAAGCCCGATGGCACCAGCCTCACCGAGCACAGCTTGCCGGCCGTGCTGCATCGCTGGTCGACTTCGCGCCAATCCTGAGAAGGCGCCTGCGCTTCGGCTTTGACCGAGGCGTCGCTAGTTCTGCGCGCGCAAGCCATGCGGGTTATTTCTGGAGCGCCGACCACAGGTCAGTGAGTCGGCCTTCCGGCCTCCTCTCTTCGCTTTGGGCGCTGTTTAGCGTTCTTGCGAAGTGGCCTGCGGTGTCATGCCGGGATGCCGCAAAGCGGTGAGCCAGGAATCCATAAACCTCGACCAGCGATCATGGATTCCGGACTCGCCACCCCCCGTGGCGCCTTGTGGTACCGGTAACGCGTGGTGGTTGGGACGCGCACAATGCATCCTCGCGTCCTCCTGAAATCTTTCCGAGCTGTTCAATTCAAAGTCTTGGGATAGCGTCGTGCCAGCCGCACCAGGACATTGTCCATTGCGCGCGGAAAGTGGTCCGCAATGCGATCCATGAAGCCGTGCTCCAGCGCGCCGGCGCGTCGATCCGTTTCGCGCAGCTTGATGCCGATGAACATCAACACGCATTCGACAAATACCGGCTGCCCGGTGATGCGGACGTGCCGGATCGCCTCGTCAGCATAGCGCTGGCCGCGCACATAGTCGCCTTCAACGTTGCTGCATGGCTCCACGGCCCAGAAATCGATCCAACTGACGACCGAGGGGTCGTTGTCCTGGTAGGCGAGCGCGCAAAATGTCGGCAGATCGCCAGTTCGATCAATGACGAGCACGTTGGCAGGTTCGATGGTCATTGATGATGACCTATGCGCGCGGCATCCGCGCCACGCGCGTCACGACGGCTGCTGAGGGGGAGGAACGGCCCCCTGGAGGGGGCCAGGGGGCAGAACCAATTGCCGGACCATACCCAACGCGTCCGAACCAGCATCCTACGAAGTGATCGTTACGAATTCGTTGCTCGTTAAGGCTGCGCATTGAATTTGGATCGGGTTTTCAGTGAGCCGCGAAAGCCGTCGCTACGATGTGACGCAGCAGGGCAAAAAAGCAAGGCTGCTACCCAATGGAAGTGGTCGTAAGAAAAGAAGCGGTCAATGGCGATGACCCACATCCAAATGGCGGTAGCTCGACTTCGGCACGGGGACAAAGTGGAGAGCCCAAGAGGATACCTCCGTCGGGGCGATCGGTGGTGGTGGACGACGGGAAATCAGGCCTGATCACACCACTGAGGGCAGCCGATAGCCTGCAGGGCTGTAGATTTGGCGGAGAGGGAGTCCTCCGCTGGGCTATTTGAAATTACGTCATTTTTTTGCGTTCAGCCTAGTTACCCACGTTTGTACCTACGCGGACTAAGCCGTAGCCTGGTCAGCTTGACCGGAAGCATCAGCAACAGAGGAATTTCCCAGGTTCCGGGATGACCAGCCGGACGACCTTCGCCACCTTGCAGGCGGAGATCGGCCGCGGCGACGAGGCTGATCCCGGCAAGATCCAGGTCCGCCTCGCGGCGCTCAACGCCAATCTCAAGCGCGCCTACACAGTCGAGATGCTGCCGCCCCGTCCGGCCGATCCGTGGCCGTCTGAGCCCACGCGGCTGCACAAAGAATACTGGGAGGCCCGCATTGCCCGGCAGAAGGAGATCGACGCCTCGATCGCCGCCAAGGCTGCGTTCGAATATCTCTACGACAGGCCCTATGAGGACAAGCGCAAGGTCCGTGTCGCTGGCCCGTTCACGGTGGAGAGCCTCAGTCCCCACCGCGTGCTCGGCGTGGACGAGAACGACGAACTGATCGACGGCTTCGGCGAGGACGGTGCCGGATACGGGCGGAAGTCCTTCCCCGAGATGATCCTGGAGAACCTCTACGCCGCCGGCGTGCAGCAGGCCCACAAGGAGGACCGAATCACCTTCACGGCGCTGACGCCATGGCCGGGTGACCTGGTCTGCGCCGAAGGCCGCTATATGGAGGGCGAGAGCGAGAAGCGCGCCGCCATCTTCATCGGCCCCGAGTTCGGCACCGTGCAGCGCGCCGACCTTGTCGAAGCCGCCCGCGAGGCGGGCGATGCCCAGTTCGACGTGCTGATCGCCTGCGCATTCAACTACGAAGCCCACACCACCGAGTTCACCAAGCTCGGCCGCGTCCCGGTGCTCAAGGCGCGCATGAACGCCGACCTGCACATGGCGGGCGACCTGAAGAACACCGGCAAGGGCAACCTGTTCGTCATCTTCGGCGAGCCGGACATCGACCTGATCCCCGACAAGGACGGCCGGCTCGGGCGTGGATGTCTTCAAGCCCCAGACCGGCGAGGTCGTCAGCGACAACGCTGACGGTATCGCCTGCTGGTTCATCGACACTGACTACAACAACGAAAGCTTCTTCGTCCGCCACGCCTACTTCCTCGGCGCCAACGATCCCTACAACGCGCTGAAGACGACGCTGAAGGCGGAGATCGACCAGGAGGCGTGGGAGACGCTGCACAGCGATACGTCGCGGCCGTTCGCGAAGCCAAAGAGCGGACGGATCGCAGTGAAGGTGATCAATCACCTGGGCGACGAAGTGATGAAGGTGTTCAGGATCAAGGAGTGATCGTAGGACGGGTTGAGCGAAGCCAAACTGATCCTGAAATCGTTTCGAATATATAAATTAAAGGAGTAGACATGTTCAAGCTTTCAAAAAAGTTCCGGAAGACGACAAAAGTAATTATCCTGACAGTCCTCATTATCGCCGGCGTGCTTTGCCTGTCCGCAGCGTTCAATTTCATGCTGCACGCTGGAACCATCGATCGCGCATCACTGGGCATTTCTCCGGCTGAGGAAAAAACCGCGTGTAAGAGAACCATTCCCAAATTCTATCCGGAATACGTGCCGGAGGTTGCGGCCAATGATCATCTCCTCTACGGAGTGGCCAGCTATGAAGCCTATGGAGATCCCAAGGTTAAATTCTTTCTCGTTGAAAAATACGACAAGGAATTCTCTAGGGTTAATACCTAATTAACCCTGTTGAGATTCAACGAGTTGGCCGAACGAATCAGGGGGCCAACCGATGAGAGCGAATTTATTTTGGTTCGATGACGAACAGTGGGAGAAAATCGAACCTCTCATTCCGATGAATCGA
>DATGCX010000106.1:0-5699 GCA_035311445.1 Xanthobacteraceae bacterium
AAACTCGGGGCCGCTAGGTGCTCTAAAACGTCGATATTCAACAAGGACATCTTTTTCTTTGAAAGCAAGAGTACAGATTGGGCACATTTCTTGTGGCATCGAGAGGTCCTTCCGTCGCGTTGTTTCCTATCATCAACGAACCGATAATCAGGCAGCCCGCGATCTGTCCATTGTCCTGGCGCTGGACCCGAAGGCGATGCTGTTCGACGAGCCGACCTCGGCGCTCGATCCCGAAATGATCAGCGAGGTGCTCGACGTGATGGTCGAGCTTGCCGGCGAAGGCATGACCATGCTCGTCGTCACCCACGAGATGGGTTTCGCGCGCAGTGTCGCCGATCGCATCGTCTTCATGGATCGCAGCGAGATCGTGGAGGACACGCCGACCGATCAGTTCTTCTCCGCGCCCAAGAGCCAGCGGGCGCAGGAGTTCCTCTCCAAGGTGCTTGCTCACTGATTGAGATTGGTTAGAGCATCGACAGCTCGTGCCGCCGCAACAAGCGGTAGACCAGCGCCACCGGCAGAACGGTGAACACGATCAGCACGGTGGCCGCCGCGGATGCCACACCGGGACTGGTTCCTTCCAGTGCTTGGAACATGGCAACCGTCATCGTCGTCCACGGGCCGCTGTAGAGTACGACCGTCGAGCTCAATTCCGACGCGACGGTGACGAACGTCAGCACCAGGCCGCCCACGATGCCGCCAAGCATGAGGGGCACGGTGATGCGCAAGAACGTCGCAAGCGGGGCCACGCCGAGATTGACGGACGCCTCTTCGAGGCTTGGATCGATCTGATGCAGGATGGCGCTCGCGGACCGAACCGAAAACGGCAGCTTCCGCACGATGTAGGCCAGCACCATGATCAGCCACGTCCCCGTCAGAATGAGGAAACCGCTGCTGTAGGCCAGGACCAGACCGATGCCGAGCACCGTCCCGGCGACCGCAAACGGCGAGGTTGCGACGACATCCAGCAGCGCCGACAGACGCGAGCGATGGCGCACGACCACATAGGCGACTGGCACCCCGATGATCGCCGCGCCCGCCGCCGCCAGCGTTGCCAGCAGCACCGTGTTGGTCAGCGGTCGATAGGAGCGCTGGAAGAGCTGCGCGAAATTGTCGAGCGATAGGCCGTATTGCAGCACCGGTCCGCGGAATTCCAGTAACGACACCACCACCACGGTGGCGAATGGCACCAGCGCCGCGACGATGACCGTCCAGCAATAGACCGCCCCCAGCCTGCGCATCGGGGGGCTCACCGCCAGCAATGGCGTCGCGCCGCGCGCCCTGGTCGCGAAGTGGCGCCGCGCTAGGATTCCACGCTGGATCAGCAGCGCGGCAACTGTGCAGGCGATCAGCAGCATGCCGAGAACGCCCGCGGAGGCCGGATTGGACGCGGTCTCGCCGACGAACAGCTTGTAGGCCTCGACCGCTAGGATCGGCTTGTCCTCGGCGAGCACAAACGGGACGCCAAAATTCTCCAATGCCTCGATGAAGACCAGGAGGCCGCCGGCGAGGATCGAAGGCAGGACTAGGGGCAGCGTGACGGTGCGCAGCATGCGTCCTGGCGAAGCGCCCAGATTTTGCGCCGCTTCTTCAACCGACACGTCGACCGATTTGAATGCGGCGACCGTGGGCAAGACCACGTAGGGGTAGAGCGTAAGCGCATACACGAGCACGATGCCTTTCGCGCCATAGATCGACTCGAACGGAATACCGAGCGATTGCAGCATCCCCGTCACGATCCCGGCCCGGCCAAACAGCAGGACCAGTGCATAAGCGCCGACAAAGGACGGCAGCACCAGCGGCAGTGCGGCAAGCGCCAGCAAGGCGGGCTTGCCGCCCACCGGCAGGCGGGCGAGCACGAATGCGAATGGCACCCCGATCAGAATCGCGAAGGCGGCGGCCGCCGCCGCGATCGTCAGGCTGTTGGTCAGGCCCTGCAGGAAGAACCGGTTGGACAGCACGGATAGGTAGTTTGCGAATGTCAGCGTGGTGCCTTGCGCATCCAACAGGCTCGCCCCGAACACCTTGAGCAGCGGATAGAGGAAGAACAAGCCGAGAAACGCCACCGCGATCGCAACGACCCCCAGAGGAAACGCATGTCGGCCGAGCCCCGATCTCATGCGCTGCCCTCGAGGACGATCGCGCGGCCTGGATCGAAGGCGACGATCACCTCGCCGGCCGTAGCCGGCGGCGCCAAAGCCATCAAGCGCAACGGCGAGCCATCGGCGAGCTGCACGGTGAATCGTGTCACCGGTCCGAGATATTCGACCTCGCTCAGCAAGCCGACAATCCGAGCCCATCCGGCTCGAAGGACCTCTCCCGGCGCGAGCAGGCTTAGCGCCTCGGGCCGCAGCGAGACCACGACCCGATCGCCCACAAGGCCAGCCGCTGCCCGCGTCCGCACCGATACCCCCGCCACCATGATGTCGACCATCTCGCCGTCACGTTGCTGGATCGTGCCGCGCAGCAGATTGCTGGTGCCGACGAACTCCGCCACGAAGGCGGTCGCCGGCTGCTCATAGATTGCTCGCGGCTCGCCAACCTGCTCGATCCGGCCAGACCGCATTACGGCGATGCGGTCGGAGATCGCCAGGGCTTCCTCCTGGTCATGGGTCACGTAGATGACGGTGATGCCCAGCGTCTTCTGCAGGCGCCGGATTTCGGTGCGCATTTCGACGCGCAGCTTAGCGTCCAGATTCGACAACGGTTCATCAAGCAGCAACACCCGCGGCTCGATCACGATGGCGCGGGCGATCGCCACGCGCTGGAGCTGGCCGCCCGAGAGCTGATGCGGCCAGCGCGGCCTGAAGTTCTCGAGCTGAACAAGCTTCAGGGCGTGGTCGATACGCCGATCGACCTCGACCGCAGCGATCCGGCGCGCGCGCAGGCCATAGGCGACGTTGTCGGCGACCGTGAGATGGGGAAACACGGCGTAGCTCTGAAACACCATGCCGGTGTTGCGCCCGTGGGGCGGCAGGGTGTCGATGCGCTCGCCGTCAAACAGAATTCGGCCGCGGTCCAGCTCGCAGAAGCCCGCCACCATCCGCAGCAGCGTGGTCTTGCCGCAGCCGGATGGACCGAGCAGCGTGAAGAACTCCTTATCACGAATCGCAATCGACACGTCATCGACCGCGCGAAGGACGCCGAAACTGCGCGCCACACCCTCGATGGTGATCGCTGTCACCTTCGATTCCCTTGCCAGCTCCGTTAGCGTGTGCTGCGGATGATGGTCAGAATCTTTTGCAGCGTCTCGGCGCGGCTCACGGTCCAGGCGTCTTCATCATAGTCGACCGTCTTCACTTGGGAGAGCGGCGGCATCTGGCCGGGCAACGTCGCAAGATCCAGGTCCTGGCGAGCCGGCCGGCGAAATGCGAAACGCAGGATCATCTCACGGACATCCTTGCGGCTGACGTAGTCGACAAATTGCTTTGCCGACTCGGAATTCGGGCCGCCACGGATGACCCCCACACCTTCCATCTGTGCAATCGTGCCGTCTTGCGGATAGATGACCTTGACAGGGGCGCCATTCGCCGCCCACTGAATTCCCGCATATTCGAGCGACATGCCGAGCGGAAACTCGCCGTTGCCGACACCCTGGAACACGAGGCTCGATCGGTTCAGGACCCTGGTGTTGGCGAGCAAACGCGAGACCTTGTCCCATCCCGGCTCGCCCGGGCCCCAAAGCTGCGCCAACATGGTGACGTTCGAATAGGCCGAGCCCGAATTCGCAGGATCGGTGAAAGCGATCTTGCCCTTCCATTTGGGGTCGAGAAGATCGGCCCAGCCCTTCGGCCCCGCATCCGGTGGAACGAGACGCGTGTTCTGCAGAATCACCAAGAGGTGCACGTTGGTGCCAAGCCAACGATCGTTCGGATCGCGAAACTGCGATGGCACCGCGTCTTTGTATTTCGATGCGTAGGGAGCAAGCAGGGCGCTGTTCGCCTGCAAGAGGGTGCGATTGACGCCCCAGATGATATCGCCGAGCGGACGTTCGCGCTCGGATATCATGCGGCGGACGATGACGCCGGAGCCGCCTTCGACCTGCTCGACCACAATTCCAGTCTCGCGCGTGAATGCCTCGAATATAAAACGGTTGAGATTGGCTTCGTTTGCCGAATAGACGATGACCTTCGATTGGCTGAGGGCAGGCCCATTGATTCCCAGAACGGCGCCAACAATGACGAGCGCCACAAATGAATTTCGGGTCAGCATGCTTACGCTCCGAGCATTTGGGAGGCGGCCTGCACGCCGGCCCCAGCCGGCGGCGCATATCCAAGATCGCGCAGCGTCGATTCGAGATGATGAAGATCGGTGACGATGTCGTCCGGACCAAGATAACCCATCGTCCCGAACCGGATCACGCGGCCCGACAGCTTGGTGCGTTGTCCGGCAATGACCGTGCGATAACGGTTGTGCATGTGGCGCACTATCGCCGGGCCGTCGAACCCGTCCGGGAGACGAAGGACGGTCACGGTGGCCGACAATGGACGCGCGGTCTGGAACATCGTCAGGCCGAGCGCCTCGCACCCGGCTTGCAACGCGGCAGACAGGCGCAGGTGCCGGGCCAGCACTTTCGGCAGGCCCTCCTCCTCGATCATGGCGAGGGCTTCCCGCAGCGCCACCACCAAGGACACCGGTGGGGTGAACGGGGTTTCACCTTTGTCGAGAGAAGCCTTCGCCCTGCGGAAATCGAAATAGAAGCGCGGCACCCCAGTGGCAGACGCGATGACCCGCATGGCCTTGTCGCTCGCCGCAACGAAGGCGAGGCCGGGCGGGCACATCAGCGCCTTTTGCGAGGCCGCCACCAGAATGTCGATTCCCCATAGGTCCATGCGCATCTCGATACCGCCGACGCCGCTGACCGAATCGACGATGAGGAGGGTCTCGGTCTCGCGCAGCGCAGCACCGATGGCTGCCACATCGGCAACGACCCCGGTCGCGCTTTCGTTGTGCACGCAAATCACGGCGCGATAGCGCCGAGCTTGAACGCGGCGGGCAACGTCAGCCGGATCGGGCGCTTCGCCCCACGGGACCTCGAGCCGGTCGACACTGGCGCCCATGCCTTTGCCGATCAAAGCAAAACGCTCGCTGAACTGCCCGTTCATCAGGACAAGCAGCGCGTCGCCGGGCGAGAGGACATTGGCGAGCGCCGCCTCCATGGCCCCGGTGCCAGATGCACCGAACGTAAGGATGTCGCGCCCCGTGCCGAATACGCTGCGCAGCTGCGTCGTCGTCTCCTTCAGAAGGGCGCGAAACTCAGGTCCGCGATGCGAGAGAACCGGTTGAGCAAGCGCCAGCCGTACGCGCTCCGGGACTGCCGTCGGTCCGGGAATGCGCAGACGATAGTCCTGAGGAACGACATTCCGTGTCGTGAGCGGGGAGGTTCTGAGATTCATATGCGAAGGTTTCCGACGGCGGAGTTTAGTCCGGTCTATATGCGACTACCTTTGGGAAAAAGCCCTTCTTCTGGCGGCAGAACACAGGGTATCTACTGGGACAGCCGCTTGGTTGGCCTCCCGAAGTACCCTGCGCGTGGCGTGTCTGGCGGCATCTTCGGGCTGCCGAATTAAGAGTGCCATGTGACTCGCACAAGCGATGGAGTTTACAACTGCGGGCGTTCACCGCGCTCGGAAGCCTGTGGAAATGCTCAGAATTCAAAACCCTACTAATCGACTGCGGTCCACAGGTTTGGAGAAACG
>DATGCX010000107.1:0-31475 GCA_035311445.1 Xanthobacteraceae bacterium
GAGAAAGGCATCGCGGCAGTTGCGGCCGATGTCACTGCGGGTGCCGCCGCTGAGTTTTCGCCTGGTGACGTGACAACGGATGTCGTTTTCCGATCCGTTGGTATGCAGTGGGATTTCGGGCCGTTCGAGCACCATCAGCAAACTCGACGACGAGGGTGCGCGGCAGATCCCGAATGAAATGATCGGCCGGTTGCTCGCTCAGGGCGACCTGCGGCGACTGCAACGGGCGCTCCACCGGGAAGAAGCCGGTCCGCGCCATTGGTCCGGCGGCGTCCCACAGCGAGCCGCAGCAAAGCGATGACGCTCATTCTCCGCGCCCAGCGCGCACAGGAGCGCATCGAGCACCGCGAGCAGCTCATCGAGTGGGATCAACACGACTGTGCCGTGGCCGTTGGAAGACCGCTGCGTCCGGCGCATCTACCGGAGCAGTTGCCGGTTGGCGAGAAGTGGCTGCGGTTCCTGCAGACATTGCGGGCCCCGCTATCGAACAGTGGAACGGCCGATTCGCTGGATGAGGCAAAGGCCGCAATCAAGGCAGCATACGAACGGGCGCGCGTCCGATGACGCCTCGGAAGGTCGCTGGACGCTTCCGGGCAATCTCTATGCCGAGTCTCCAGGAGACGCGCGCACAGGTTGCGGTGGCCTAATGGCGGTGTGCGACCTGGACACGCGTGTCGTGGCTCTCGATGAGGCCGTCACGGGTTCAGACCCTGCTGCTGCGCCTTCATGAATTGAGACACAGAGATCAGGTTCTGCGGAGTCACCTCAATGACACCCCCGCGCGGACCGTCGATATCGGCGATGAGAAAGTATGCGATCGAAGCGATCACCGGCAATATCAGCAGAGCGAGCCCGCTGGTTCTTCGTTCTCGATAGCCAAGCAGCATATTTGAGAAGAATGCGATCAGTCCCATCAGCCCCACGCGGCGACCGGGATACGGTTCCGCCAGGCTGCCTGTGTGTACCCTTGCGAGTTGAGCACATCGTTCATGCCCGAAACGGTGAGGGCCGCTACGGGAGTTGGCTCCGATCTTGCCACATGCGCGACTGCCGACCAAAGCCCAGATTGCAGTTTTGCCTCGACGCTGGCCTCACCACCGCCGAGGTAAAACGCGATACGCTGGTTTACGTATTGATTCAGCAATTCGCGCACTCTTGTTGCATCCTCTGTCGGCAACAGGTTGGCGCGGACAAACTCGGTGCCGATCGCATTGGCCTCGGCCGCTTCATAGCTTTTGCGTTGGTCATACCGGCTCACGGCC
Organism: Xanthobacteraceae bacterium; assembly: GCA_035311445.1. Lineage (GTDB taxonomy): Bacteria > Pseudomonadota > Alphaproteobacteria > Rhizobiales > Xanthobacteraceae > JAJPKK01. The sequence continues at coordinate 1,263 of DATGCX010000107.1, forward strand.
ATCGAGAAGCTGAAACCGATGATGAGGCCGAGGAGCGTCAGGGTTGCGGTCAGGATGGTACCAAAATCCTCCCGCTCATCAGCGTCCAGTGGTCGCAGGGTTCTACGAAAGAGGTCGCCGAGATAGGCCGCGCACAACTGGGCGACGAAGAAGACCAAGAAGATGATGAACGGTTTGTCGATGATCGCGCGCATCCGGGGGACCTTGATCGGGGACCCGGTGTGCTGATTTTGTAGTTCAGTTCCCAGGCATCTATCGGCCGGAATTCTTCTGACCGAGCGGATCACTACAGTGCGCTTGGGGTTGCGCGACATCGCTTTCGAGCTAATTCCGGTCGGTCTTCCCGGCGAGCCGCACCAGTTCGTGCTTCCATGTTGATTGATCTGATCGAGCCTTGCCAGGAACAGATCGCGCAACCCCATCGTCCGCGCTTCTTCGCCGCTTCGTCTGCCTCCGATGCCGGCACGGAGTCATGCCGCGCGATTTGTGGTTTCCCAAAATGAAATTGCAAGGTTCGAGCGCCCTGGTAGCCCCAGCTTGCAATCTCAAATCAACCTCTGGACGACAAATCGACTATCGAAGCGGCTACCCATTTCTCACTGGTAACCGATCAGGAGGTAGAATGGCCACAGCACGTTGCCCGGTGCGGCCGGAACAAGGGTTTTCTGGGCTCTGTGATTTAATTGAGCCGGACCCTAGTTTTTCTTGCCGAATATCTCTTCCCACTTTTCACCGAGCTCCTTCTTGACCTCTTCCGCCTTTTCGCCGAGGTCCTTCTTGACCGCTTCTACTTTCTTCGATGCCTCATCCTCCATCTTGAGGAAGGCTGCACGACCGGCCTCATAGTCGGCATTCGCCATGTCAAACATCGTCAGAAAGGGGCATCCACCGGCGCTGACCTGAGCCGCAGCATAGCGTACACGGGTAGTCTCCGGCGTTGCTCCCGGTCCGACGCGCATGATCGTAGCGTCCTTTTCCATTCGGCAGGTCCCTCCTTGCGGAATGTGCTTCAAGTCCACAAGCACGTACTTCCCCCCTTCATTGAGGAGCGTCACCGTCATCGTGCGGGGCATGAAGGCTAAGTCGATCTCTGGGTTAGTCACCCCTTGAGCGTGGACAGCAAACGCCCATGCCGTCGACGCGAGAGCGCCGAGCGCCCCGCAAATAATTTTCTGCATTAGTGTGTTCCTCCTTCGATAGACGCAGTGCCGTCGTTACTTGGTTGGAATTTCAGCGACTCGACCCCGTGTTCTCGGTGCGGCTCGTGCACTCGGCAGAACTCGCGTTGTGTATTGCAAACATGAAGCAGATAGCTATGACAAAAATCAAACATACGCCGCGCCTTCTAGACATCTTCGACCGTCGTGGCGCTACCGTCGACATCCGGCCTGCCTCTGATAACGGAAAGATTGTCACTGGCACCATGACGACGATGGGGTCCGATCACCGCCGGCCCTTCGCTTTGGCGCGGACGCGTGAGGGATCAAGCATGTTCAGCCGGGCTTTTCGCTTTTCTACAAAATCCGGCCGGGCCAGTGCAGTCGATCGATGGCGATTTCCAGCATCATCGTGGTGTACCGGAGCATAATGATTGCGCGATCGCTTTCGGTCGCCGATGCCGCGGCGAGGGTTTCATCCCGCGCGCGGTCGGATGCGAGCGGTCGGGGAGACCGGCCGGAGCGGCGGCCCCGGCCGCGCACCCTGGCGTGCGCGGGGGCGGCGCCCCTAGCCTGTGGGATGGACAAGACGAGACCTAGCCGTCAACGCCACGGCCTCCTGACCACTTTAGCGCGCGGTCCCTCTATAACTATAACAGGCCTCAGTCTCGTATTAGGCACGGGATTGATGATATCTGCGGCTATATCGAAGGATACATCAATATTTCTATGGTCCTTCGTTACTATCGTATCGGCCTATGTAATTGCGCTCATTGCAGCTGTACTTTATGACATATTACAAAGGCGCAGAAGATTACACGCAATATCTCAATTACAACAAATAACGCACATTACCAATAGTTGATTTGGCTCCTGGTAAGTTGCACACCTCACTACCAACGAGGCAAATCCGGCGAATTTTGTGAAAGAGCTATGCGGTGCGGTCGAGTACAGGCGCTTCCCGGAATTGGAAGCAATGAAGCGCTGATACTCATGCGTGGTAATCCGCCGCGACTGTCTGGTCTGCCGATGAGGCGCTCAGGGCATTCAGCACCGGTGTAAGGACGATGGCGACGATGAGGTTGAGGATCAGCGTGTAGAGCGCCGTATACCCCGGGAACGTCCAGCCGCCGATCGCCAGCGGGTAGGTCGCGGCGAAATTCACTGCGGCCGCCATATAGGTGCCCGCAAAGGTTCCGACCGCCCAACCGATCAGCAGCGCCCACGCGTTAAACCATCGCGTGTAAAGCCCGATCAGCACCGCCGGCAAGGTCTGGATGATCCAAATGCCGCCCAGCAATTGCAGCTGAATAGCATATTGCAACGGCACGAAGACGATGAACACCAGGGCGCCAAACTTGACCACCAGCGACGCCCATTTGGCCATCTGGGATTCCTGCTGGTCGGTAGCGTGGGCGTGGAAGAATTCGCGATAGACATTGCGGGTGAACAGGTTGGCGGCAGCGATCGACATGATGGCCGCCGGCACCAGAGCGCCAATCCCGATCGCCGCGAACGCAACGCCGGCAAACCATGAGGGGAAATTGTGCAGGAACAGCGCTGGCACCGCGAAATTGTTCTTGAATGCCCGGAACCCTTCGGCGAATTCCGGCAGCTTGTCGACTCCGTCGGCCAGGGCAAAAAAGCCAAGCAGCGCCAACAGTCCGAGCATGAACGTATAGGCCGGAAGCAGCGCGGCATTGCGGCGCACCGTGTGTCCGCTGGTAGCGCTGAGGATGGCAGTCATCGTGTGCGGGTACAACAGCAGGGCAAACGCCGAGCCCAAGGCCAGCGTCGCATAAGTGCCGTAGGCCCCGGTGGTTTGACCCTGCGGTACCGCTAATAGCAGTTTTTCCGGCGGAACCGCCGCGAAGATCTTGCCGAACCCGCCAAGTTCGATCGGGACGATGATGACGGCTGCGAACGCGGTAACGTAGATCAACAAATCTTTCACGATAGCGATCGCCGCCGGCGCCCGCAGTCCGCTCGAATACGTGAAGGCCGCCAGAATGATGAAAGCAATGATCAGCGGAATGTCGGCCGCGAAACCCTCGCCCATGACGCCCATGGCGCCGATCACCACCTGAAGTCCGACGAGCTGCAGCGCGATGTACGGCATGGTGGCCACGATGCCTGTGATTGTTATGGCAAGGGCCAACCAACGATTGCCAAAGCGCCCGCGGACGAAATCTGCCGCTGTCACGTAGCCGCGCTTGTGGCACACGTACCACAGCCGCGGAAACACGATGAAGAGCAGCGGATAGATGATGATGGTATAGGGGACCGCGAAGAAGGCGATTGCGCCTGCCCCGAAGGCGAGCGCTGGAACCGCAATAAACGTATAGGCCGTGTAAATATCGCCGCCGAGCAGGAACCAGGTGATCAGTGTGCCGAATCGCCGACCACCCAGGCCCCATTCGTGCAGCAGCTCGAGGTCGCCGCGCCGCCAGCGGGCTGCGGCAAAGCCGAGCCAGGTGATGAAACCGAACAGCAGGATGAAAATCGCGAGCGCAGTCCAGTTCAGTTCCATAGCGCGCTCCTATTCGGTCGCCCAATAAACGACGGCCGTAACCGCCGCGCTGGCGAAGACAAGCGCAAGCTGAAACCAATAGAAAAACGGGATGCCAGCGAAGGTCGGCTCAACGGAATTGTAGAACGGCACCCAGAGGGCCGGAATGAACTGCAGCACAAGCAGCAGGTACCACCAGCTCCACGCAGGATCGCGGCTGTTGTCCATCGGCGGCCTCCTTGACCCGGCGGCTTGGCCCCGCGCGCTTACGCCGGCAAGTCTGCGCTCGCCGGCAATCAGTCTATAACTCCGCCCATTTTTCGAAATAGGCGCGCGACACTCGGTTGTCCAGCGGTGGCCGTGAAGCAGTACGGTCCGTCACCACGGTTTTCACCGCCCCGCACGCATCCGTGCCAGCAGTTCCACCGTCGGATAGGAGTCCGCCGGCAGGCCGAGCTTGATCTGCATCGCCCGGGTGGCCTGCCGTGACGAGATGCCAAGCTTGCCGTCGGCGCCGCCCACGTCGTAGCCGGCCCTGATCAAAAGCTGCTGCAATTCCCGGGCCTGCGCGAACGGCAATGGCGGCGGCGGCGTGCCGTTGCCGCGTCGCATCGGGGGAGCGCCGGCCAGCCGTGTCGCGTAGTATGCCGCCGTCGTCGAGTAGACGAGCGAGCTGTTCCATTTGAGATAGGCCTGGAAGTTGTCAAACACCAGGAAGGACGGACCGAACCGCCCCATGGGCAGCAACAAGGAAGCCTTGAGATCTTCATTCTGCAACGGCCGACCGTCCGCCAGGGTGACGCCCCACTCAGCCCATTTGGGAAGTGGGTGCTGGATCGAGAGATCGGCCTGGTCCCACGGCATGTTCTCCGGCACGCGCACTTCGCGCAGCCACGGCTCGCCGCGCTTCCAGCCGAGGCTGACCAGATAGTTCGCGGTCGAGCCGATCACGTCCGACACGCTGCGCAACAGGTTTCGTCTGCCGTCGCCGTCATAGTCGACGGCGTATTTTATGTACTCGGACGGCATCATCTGGGTCTGGCCGAGCTCACCCGCCCATGAGCCGAGCATTTCGGCCGGGTTGAGATCGCCGTGTTCGATCAGGCGAAGCGCATCGAACAGATGGCCGCGAAACATATCAGCGCGCCGACAATCATAGGCAAGCGACACCAGCGATCTGATCGCATGGTCCCTGCCCATGTTGGAGCCGAAATCGCTTTCGAGCCCCCAGAACGCCGTGGTCACCGCTCCTGGCACGCCATACTGCTTCTCGGCGCGGTCGAAGATCGCCTGATATCTCCGGATTTCGGCGACGCCCTGCTGAAGCCGGTAGGCGGGCAGCATCTTGCCGGAGAATTCAAGAAAGCTCTGAGCGAAGATGCGTTGGCCGCGATCGATATTGACGATGCGCTGGTCATAGACCAGGTAAGGCGAGGCCGCGTCGATCGCGCTCCTGGAAATGCCCTGCGCCGCCGCCTCGGCCTTGAAACGTGCGAGCCAGCTTTCGAAACTGCCCGCCGTGCGGCAGTCGGTCGCGGCCGACGCCGCGGTTGCCAGGAACAACGCTGCCGCCAGTGCGGAAGCCGCATACACATGCTTGCCAAGCCGATTCATGATCGCTGCCCCAACCATGGAGTTTCCGGCGGGCTTATACCATGAACGTAGATATCGCCAGAGGCCAGCGGTGCCGATGTCCTCTGGCGAATGTGTGCTCAGTCCCGACATTCGTGCCGCATGGCCTACCCCCGTCTACAGCAACGGGCACCGACTCGGCCTCAATAAGCCCGCGGCCATCGGTCCGGCTTGCTACAATGAATTGTTGACCGGACGACTCGCTCAACCGTTCAGCGAACACCGCACCAGCAGGTCATTCGCTCCGCCCACCGCGATGACGATCTTCGCCGGTTTTGTGGGCCATCCCGCCGCTTGCATGCCGCCGGTCAAAACCAGTGCGTCGGCAATGCCGACTGCGGCGACAAGACATTCCATGATTTTTTCCGCAAGCCGTTAGGCACCTCACAATCAATTCTCCCGGCTTGAATCGCAATCTGGTATGAGTCATCCCTTGCCGTTTGTGGGCGGGGCAATCGCATTGGCACATCATTCCGCTCCTTTTCCCCACTGCGGGAGAGGCCTCCCTCACCCAGATCGCGCAAGAGCGCGATCCGACCTCTCCCGCGAGCGGGGAGAGGTGAAGGCTGCGGCTAGATGTGACGGCCTTCTTCCCACAAGCAGGGGAGGGGAGGCACCCCTTGGACACGCGTAGCAACTTCATCTCCGACATCGCCTACGACGATCTGCAGGAGCGGCTCACGCTCGCAGAGGTCAGTGGCCAAAAACCGTGCTGAGGGAGCTGGCTTTGAGCAACCGGACCAAACCCGCATTGCAGTGGCCGGACGCGATTTACACGCAGTTTCGCCGGGTCGGCATTCGCCAGGTCGGTTACGTCCCGGACGCCGGGCACAGCCGCCTGATCGAACTTTGCGTCAAGGACCCGAACATCCATGACGTGGTGTTGACCACCGAGGAGGAAGGTGTGGCTCTGGCGGCAGGCGCCGTTCTCGGCGGGCACCGCGCGGCGCTGCTAATCCAGAGCAGCGGCGTCGGCAACTGCATCAACATGTTCTCACTGCTGAAGAACTGCGGCTTCCCCTGCCTCGTCCTCGTTACCATGCGGGGCGAGTTCGTAGAGTTCAATCCGTGGCAGGTGGCGATGGGCTCGATTACGGAAGCGAGCCTGAAGCTCTGCGGGTTCCTGACCTACCGGGTGGAGGCGCCGGACGACGTCGACGAGATCGTGGGCGGCGGCTGCGACATGGCGTTCAATGGCGATCTGCTGGTTGCAATCCTACTGTCGCAACGGCTGATCGGCCGCAAGATATGGAACAAATGATGCTCGATCGGCGGGAATTCGTCCGCGAGCTGCTCGTCGATCGCAACGACCTTGTGGTCGTGTCCGGGCTCGGCTCTCCCACGTATGATGTTGCGGCGTGCGGCGATCATCCGCTCAACTTCTATCTCTGGGGGGCCATGGGGGGTGCCGCCATGATTGGCCTCGGCCTTGCGCTGGCGCAGCCGGCGCGCCGGGTGCTCGTGCTGACGGGCGACGGCGAAGCGCTGATGGGATTGGGCAGCATTGCTACCATCGGGGTCAAGCGGCCGGGCAATCTCGTCATCGTCGTGCTGGACAACCAGCATTATGGCGAGACCGGCATGCAGCCGAGCCACACCCGGGCTGGCATTGATCTTGTCGCCGTGGCCAGGGCATGCAGATTCTCTGACGCACTGTATGTATCTGAGATCGGCGCGGTGGGCCGCGTCCGCGACCTCGTGCATAACGGCAGGGGGCCGATCCTCGTACAGGCGCGCATCTCGAACAAGCCCGCGCCCCGCGTGCTGCCGATTCGCGACGGTCATGCGATCAAATTGCGGTTCATGGAGGCGCTGAGTGCGAATCTAGCGTGAGGAACGCATGTCCTTTCAGGGCGCTACGGCTGCGGGGCCTTGAAGCTCATGATTCGGCAACCACCAGTGCGTCGAGCGCGCAGGCGCCTTGTCCCTGGGGGTAGACCACTACGGGATTGAGGTCGATCTCAACCACGGCCGGCGCGGTGCGTATCAGCGCCGCCACCTTGGCCACGATGGCGGCGAGGGCCGCCACGTCGGCCGGCGGAGCGCCGCGGACGCCGGCAAGAAGCTTTGCGCCACGCATCCGACTCAGTTCGCGTACGATGTCCTGGGTTGTCACGTCGGGCGCCATCAGGCGCACATCGTCCAGTAGCTCTACGAGCGTGCCGCCGAACCCGACCGCCACGATCGGTCCCCAATCCGGATCGCGGCGCGCCCCAATGATGAATTCAAGCCCCGGCTGGGACATCCGCTCGATCAGCAAACCATCAAGCCGCAGATCGGGCCGGGCAGCGCTGAGGGCCGTCTGCATTCGATCCCAAGATCGCTGCAGCGCTTCCGCATCGCTGATCCCTAAAATCACGCCGCCGACATCGCTTTTGTGGTGTAGCGCCTTGGCTTGCGCCTTCAGGGCCACCGGGTAGCCGATCTGCGTCGCCACACTCTCCGCTTCGGCAACGCTGCATACAAGTGCACCAACCGGCACAGGGATGCCAAGCTGTGCCAAATAGGCCTTACCGAGATATTCAGGCAACGCCCCGCGCGCCGGCAGCTTCGCCGCAACGATTTCGTCCACCGGCGCGCTACCTGCGCGCTCCCCCCAACGCCGCAACGAAAGCCCGTAATTGGTGATCCGCGCCATTGCCCGCAGAGCGCGCTCGGGCGAGCGGAACAGCGGCACTTTGTGGTCCTCGAAGACGGCAAAGAATTCCGGCGGTGCTGCTTCGCCGCCGATCGCCCCGAACGCCACCGGCTTCACGGCGTCGCGCATGACGCCATGTGCAGCACGTGCTTTGTCGATGGCTTGCTGGCGCGATCCAAGCACGATCGCCGCAACGACACTGCCGACATTTGGATCGTCGAGCAACGCCTGCGTGATCGTGCCGAGCAGTTGCGGTGCGCGGATGAGCTGCGTACCGAGATCGATCGGATTGTCCGTTATGGCAAAAGACGGCATCAGGCCGACAAGCCGATCCTGCACGTGTTGTGACCATGCCGGCACGTCGAGGCCTCCTTCATGGCAGATGTCGAACGTGACGCCGCGAAACGCGCCGGAATTGGTAATGACGCCTACGCCCACAGTCGGCGGATTAGGGAATCGGACGAGCAGCGCCGCAACATCGATCATCTCGTCGAAGCTTTCGACAAGGATCACGCTTTGGTGCGCGGTCAGTGCCGTCATCGTTCTGAAGTCGCCGGCGAGAGCACCGGTATGCGAAAGCGCCGCCGCGCGCGACTTCAAGGTGCGGCCGGAATGGAACATGACGATGGGCTTGCTGCGTTCGCGCGCGCGCGCAGCAAGCTCAAGGAAAAGGAGCGGTCTACGAATTTGTTCGATGAACAGCGTAATGACGCGGGTCGCATCATCCTCGATCAGTTCGGCGAGGAAGTCCTCCACCCCGGTGACGGCCTCGTTACCGGTCGAGATCAGGTGGGTATACCCGATGCCCTTGGCGCGCACCAATTCGGCGGCGGCTAGCATCATGGCGCCGCTCTGGGCGATGAATCCAACGCTCGGATTGCGGTCGCGTCGAGGCTCCGGCAATGCCATGCACAGCGCCACACCGTCCACGTGGTTGATGAAGCCAAGACAGTTCGGCCCCAAGAGCGCGACCCCGGACCGGCGCGCCGCCTCAGCGATGGCCTGCTGTTCAGCCAGCCCCGCCGCACCGACTTCCGCAAAGCCCGATGCGAACACAATCGCGCCAGCGACACGCCGGCGCCCGCAGGCCGCGATGGCTTCGCGTACAGCAGCGCCTGGCAGGCACAACACCGCAAGGTCGACGGCCGTCGGCAGATCGTCGATCGACGGTACGCAGGGCCGACCGAACACCTCGCTGCGGCTGCGGCTCACCAGGTGAATGGCACCGCGATACTCGAAGCTTTGTAAACTCGACAGCATGGCGGCACCGAATGACCCGGGTTCGGGTGATATACCAACGATGGCAATCGATGCGGGGCGCAGCAGTCGGCCGACCGGCATGACGGCGCTTCTGGCTGCGTCGGCCGTTACGACAGGTTTTGCGTCCATATTGGGAAAGCCTGCTTGCAATCCTGCGTCACCGCTGTCGCGCGCCGGACTGATTCACCACGCCGGCCCATTTTTCATATTCGGTGCGGATGAACTTGCCGAACTCCGCAGGGCTTCCGGGCATCGGCTCGGCGCCCACAGCGCGAATTCTGTCGCGAATCACCGGATCGCGCAGCGTCGCCACGATCGCGGCATTGAGTGTGGCAATGACATCGGGCGCGGTGCCAGCCGGAGCCACGAACCCGAACCAGCCGATCGAGTCGTAGCCCGGCAATCCGGATTCCGCAAAAGTCGGAATGTCCGGCATCGCCGGAAAGCGATCGCGACTCGTTATTCCGATCACCTTGATCTGCCGCGCCTGGATTTGCGACATCGAACTCGGGATATCCGTAATGCCGAGCGGAATGTGGCCGGCTACCAGGTCCTGCGTCACCGGTCCGCTGCCGCGATAAGGCACCAGCGTGATATCGAGGCCGGCCAGGTGATTGAACAATTGGGCCGTCAGGTGCATGGCGGTGCCGTTCCCGCCATGGCCGATGGAAAGACTTTGGGGTGCTCTCTTTGCGATCGAGATCACGTCCGCGATCGAGCTGCCGGGGAAAGAGGGCGGCGCCGCCAGCACGAACGGCGTCTGCGCGAGACCGCTGATCGGCGAAAGGTCGATAAAGGGATCATACGGCAGCTTCTCGTTGAGACTGATATTGACGGCGAGCGCGCCGGCCGCCCCGATGCCAATCACATAACCGTCCGGCACAGCCTTGGCGAGGGCATCGAGCCCGATGGCTCCACCCGCGCCCGGCCGGTTGTCGATGATGATTGATTGGCCCAATCGCCGTTCGACCTGCGGCTGCATGGTACGCGCCATGAGGTCGGCCGATCCACCCGGCGGGAATGTCACGATGAGGCGGATTGGTTTGGACGGAAAGGATTCCGCCGCCAATGCAACACTCCTGCAAAAAAGGACTACGACCGCGACTACCGCCACGACGGCAATCCACATCCTGCCCGGCCAAACGAGCTTCATTCGCGACCTCGATTCCGGGATGAAATCTATGCGCGGCCCAACGCCGGCGCGAGCGAAATCAGCCGTCGACTGCTGCCTGTAGGGCGAGCGAAGAGAAAACGCCGTGGCGGCCCCGTGGGGCAGGTTCGTTGTAACCCGCCGTTTCAGCGTCGGGCGCCTTAAATGGACCCCGACGCGATGTGCAATCGCCGGCGTGTTCACAAATTGGATAAATTCTTGATTTTGGCACGGTCGGGGTATAGTTCCGGACAGGTCAAGGCGAGATCGAGGTAGATGGCTGAAGTCTTTGCGTCCGCACCATTCATCGTTGGCAAGAGCGAACCGTCTCCGACTGAAGCCCGGATTCCGTCCGAGGAAGCGCTGTGCCCGGTGATTTCGCATGATTGGGTGAATGACGAATACAAGCATCTCGTCATCGCAGCGTCCCCAAAGGCGCTCGCCGTCAAGCCGGGCCAGTTTTTCAATCTGCTGTGCCCGTCGCCGGATGCAGGAGAGTTATGGTTGCGGCGGCCGCAAAGCGTCTACCGTATCGACGGGGCTGGCTGCCGCATCGAGTTTCTCTACAAATGCGTCGGCCGTGGCACCGCCGGCCTCGCAACCCTCAAAAAGGGCGACATGCTCAACATTGTCGGCCCGCTCGGGGTCGGGTTCCATCTAGACCCGTCGTGGCGCAACATCGTGGTGCTGGGCCGCGGTGTCGGCCTCGCCACCCTGGCACCCATCTCGCAGCTTGCTGCCGGCTATGGCGTTGGCGTCACCGCGATCCTGTCGGCGCGCAGCCGCGATTTCGTGATGGCGGACGATCTGTTCGCGAAGGTCGGGACAGTCGTTCCGGTGCTCGACATCGATCGCTCCAGTGATGTGGACAATGTCGAAAGCATTCTCAAGGGACTGATTGCGGCCAATTGCGCCGACGCGTTCTTCACCTGCGGCTCCAACCGGCTCATGCAATTGATGAAACGGCTCGCCAGGGAACACGGCATCCCGGGTCAGGTGGCGATGGAGCAGGTTATGGCGTGTGGGCTCGGGCCCTGTTACGTCTGCGTGCGCACGTTCGAGGTCAACGGCCGCAAGGAGCTGCGTCGGGTCTGCATCGAAGGGCCAGTGTTCGATCTCCAGGAGGCGGTCGGATGGTAGACATGACGGTGAAAATCGGGAACGTCACGCTGAAGAACCCGATCATGCCGGCGTCCGGCGCCTTTTCCACCGATCTCGCCCAGGTGATGGACATCAACCGATTGGGCGCGCTGGTGGCGAAAACCGTGTCGCGCGAATTCCGCATCGGCAATCCGCCACCGCGCGTCGCCGAGCTTGAATGCGGCATGATCAATTCGATCGGCCTGCCCACCAAGGGCATCGAATATTTCCTGAGCCAGCAGGTGCCGGACTACAAGCGTTTCACCCCGCCGCTGGTGGGCAGCATCTCGGCACAGACCGCCGACGACTTCGAGGCAATGACCCGGGACGTGGACGTGCCGGACGTGGACATCATCGAGGTCAATATCTCGTGCCCGACTCGCAATCCTGGCGGCGGCAATTTCGCCCTGCACGAGGATCACACTTTCAACGTGATGAGCCGCATCCGCCGGGCGACCAGCAAGCCGGTGTGGTGCAAGCTGTCGCCGAACGCCGGCGACGTCGTCGCGATCGCCAAGGCGGCGCAAGCGGCCGGCGCCGACGCGCTCGTCATCTCCAACACCATTCTGGGGCTCAAAATCAACATCGATACGTTTCGCCCCGCGATCGGCAACAAATACGGGGGCATTTCGGGGCCGGGCGTGAAGCCCATCATCGTGCGCATGGTCCATCAATGCTTCAAAGCGGTGAAGATTCCCATCATCGGCTGCGGCGGCATCGTCAAGGTGGAGGACGTGATTGAGTACATGCTCGCCGGCGCTACCGCTGTAATGATGGGCTATATCATCTTTCGCAATCCGTCTGGCATGCTGGCGATCCTGGACGGTCTTGAGGAGTGGTGCAGGAAGCGAGGATTCGCACGAGTTGCGGACCTCACCGGTGGGATGATAGACGAGCCCCCGATGGATACTTTCGAGGCCGCGGCGGCACCGATCGGATGACGGATGACAGAGGGCACATGCCAGAGGACGGACAATCGCGGAAGACGGAGGAAAGATGGTCGCCGACGAGACACCGACGTCAGAGCGTATGAAGCAGAAACGAGAACCGGAATCGCCCGACCCAAGCCGTCATCCATCATCTGTCATCCATCCTCCGATCACCATCCGCAAGCCCGACGACTGGCACCTGCACGTGCGCGACGGCGCCATGCTCAGGGCCGTCCTGCCGTTCACGGCGCGGAATTTCGGCCGCGCCATCCTCATGCCGAACCTCGTCCCGCCGGTGGTCACCACGGCGGACGCAGCAGCATATCGCGAGCGTGCGCTCGCCGTGCGGCCGCCGGGCTCGACGTTCACGCCGCTGATGACCTGCTATCTGCGTGACGACACCGATCCGGATGACGTCGAGCGTGGCTTTCGCGAGGGCGTGTTCACGGGCGTGAAGCTCTATCCCGCCCATGCAACCACCAATTCGGCCGCGGGCGTGACGGATCTCAAGAACGTCTATCGTGTGCTGGAACGCATGCAAGAGATCGACATGCCGTTCCTGATGCATGGCGAGGTGGTTGATCCCGGCGTCGATATTTTCGATCGCGAGAAGGTCTTCATCGAGCGCACGTTGATTCCGCTGACGAAGATGTTTCCGGGCCTGCGCATGGTGCTTGAGCATCTTTCGTCAAAGGAGGGGGTGGATTTCGTGCGCAGCGCCAAACCGCAGGTCGGCGGCACCATCACGCCCTATCATCTGGTCCAGACGCGCACCGATTGGCTCGGCGCGGGGCTCAAGCCTTACATGTACGTCATGCCAGTCATCAAGACCGCGCGAGACCGCGAAGCCCTGCGCAAAGCCGCTACCTCGGGCGAATCCTGTTATTTCCTGGGAACGGATTCGGCGCCCCACCCGTTTGCCCGCAAGGTCAACGTCAACGGCGTACCGGGCATGTTCAATTCCCCGGTCGCGCTTGAGACTTACGCCAAAGTGTTCGAGGAGGAAGGCGCGCTCGACAAGCTCGAAGCTTTCGCTTCCATCAATGGCGCGAACCACTACAAGCTGCCGCTCAACACCGAGACGATCACCCTTGAAAAATCCTCTTGGGTCGCGCCCGAGGAAATCAAGGTCGACGGCCCGGACGAGCGCGCGATCGTCTATCGTGGTGGGGAGACGATCGAGTGGAAGGTGGTTGCGTAGAGGTGCGCGTAACTGCTCCCTCTCCCCGCTCGCGGGGAGAGGGTCGGGGTGAGGGGCCCTTCCACAAGTTGAGACCAAAGGCTCAGACTTGTGGAGAGCCCCCTCACCCGGAAAGAGCGCGAAAGACGCGCTCTTTCCGACCTCTCCCCGCAAGCGGGGAGAGGTAAAGAAGCCGCCGCCATTTCATCAGAACGCGCCCTAGGTGAACGCGAGCACAGTTTCAGCAAACGAGGACTTTCATGACGGCAAGCTTTCCCGACCGGCAGGTCATCGCGGATCTCACGGCAAAGATGTTTCTCGAGGTCGAGGCCGTGCGGTTCATGACCGATAAGCCGTTCATTTTCACCTCCGGATGGGCAAGCCCAGTCTACACGGACTGCCGCCGACTGATCTCGTTTCCGCGGGTGCGGCGCACGCTGATGGAGTTCGGCGCTTCGGTCGTCATGCGCGAGGCCGGATTCGAGCAATTCGATGCGGTAGCGGGCGGGGAGACAGCCGGCATTCCGTTCGCCGCCTGGATGGCCGACAAGCTCGATCTGCCGATGCTTTACGTGCGCAAGAAGGCCAAGGGGTTTGGCCGCAATGCCCAGATCGAAGGCGATGTTCAGGCGGGCCAGCGCATTCTGCTGGTCGAGGACCTCACCACCGACGGCCGCAGCAAAGTCAATTTCTGCAATGCCCTGCGCCAGGCGGGCGCGAAGGTCGACCACATCTTCGTGTGCTTCTTCTACGACATCTATCCGGATGGCCGCAAAATCCTCGCCGATCTCGGCATCAACATGCACTGGCTCGCCACCTGGTGGGACATCCTGCGGGTCGCCAAGGTGTCGAACAAGTTCGAGCCGAAAATGCTGACCGAGGTGGAAAAGTTCATGCACGATCCGGCCGGCTGGTCGCTGGCTCATGGCGGGGTCGCGGTCGCGGCGGCGGAGTGAACACGCGTCTGGTCATGGTTGAAGCATGCACCTCAATGAATTGTCGGCGACCGAGATCGTGCACGGCATCGCGGCCGGCGCGTTCAACTGCGAGGCGGTGACGCGCGTGTGCCTTGCGCGCATCGCGGATCAGGAACCTGGGGTGCTTGCCGCGTCGAAATGGATTTTTGATACGCTCGGTGTCCGCCGGCCGTGGCGCGCGCGACGGGGCAAGCGCAATGGAGTTTGATAACGCGTTCGAGGTGCCACTGCCGATCGGCGATGCCTGGAAGGTCCTGATGGACATCCGGCGCATCGCCCCGTGCATGCCGGGCGCCGAACTCACCGACGTTATCGACGAGCGAACCTATAAGGGCAGAATCGGAGTGCGGCTCGGACCGGTCGCGCTGACCTTTGCCGGTACTGTGAAGTTCGATGAGATCGACGAGAGCAATCACACGGCGCGCGTCGCCGCCCAGGGCAATGATGCCAAGGGCCGCGGCGCCGCCAATGCCATCGCCTCTTTCCGTCTCGAGCCGGCGAGCGGCGGCACCAGGGTGCTGGTGCACACCAATCTCACGCTCTCCGGGGCCGTCGCCCAATACGGCCGCGGCGTCGGCATCATCCAGATGACGGCGGCGCAGATCATCACGCAGTTCGCCAACAATCTGAAGGGGCAGCTGGTACAGGACGGCGCGACGGAGGTGACCGCCGCACCACCTGTCGCCGCGCCGCCCGCGTCGGTGCCCCCCGGACCGACCCCATCAACAGAGGCCTCCACCTCGCCTCAGACCATGCTGCCAGCAAAGCCGATTTCCGGGTTCGCCCTGATTGCGAATGTGGTGTGGGCATTCCTCAAGCGGTTGTTCGGGCGCGAATGAAGGAAGTCGCGCGGGTTGGCATCGCGGGCGACCGCTCTTCCGTGCTGCGCCGGTTGCGCCGAACACTCCACAGAACTGATTTTTCGCCTACGTTGGGTGCTTCCAGCGCGCAGCCGCCGCCCGCGACCCTCGCCGGAAAGCGGTAGGCCAACTTGGTAATTGAAAGAATCACGTGGCTCGCGTTCTACCCCCGACCTCACCTGATCGCCGAACTCGCGCCGCCCGAACCCGCCGCGAGCCGTTCCGCGAAAGCCGCAATGGTCTTGGCGTAGACCCGGGCCTTGTTCCATTCCATCAGGACGGTGAAATTTCCGGTTCCCTCGCTCCACGGCTCGCCGCGGCGCCAGCCGTAGCTCTTCAGAAAGTTCGCGGTCGAGGCCAGCGCGTCGGCAGCGCTGTGGATGAGATCGCGCTTGCCGTTGCCGTCGAAATCGACCGCGAACTTCAGATAGGACGAGGGCAGGAACTGGGTCTGCCCGATCTCGCCCGCCCAATCGCCCCGCAATTCGCTCGGCGTCATGTCGCCGCGATCGATGATGCGGAGCAAATCCAAAAGCTCGCCGCGAAATTTGTCCGGCCGGCGGCAGTCATGGGCGAGCGTGGCGACCGACCGGATGATCGAATAGCGTCCCTGATTGACCCCATAGTCGGTCTCAAGACCCCATATGGCCGTCAGCACCGGCCCCGGGACACCGAACTGCCGCTCAATCCGGGCAAAGATCGCCGCATGGCGCGCCAGCATTGCCGTGCCTCTGCGCATGCGGTCGGCCGAGATCATTCGCCCGGAGAACTGTTCGAACGACTGACTGAAAACACGCTGGCCGCGATCTCTTGAGAGCACGGCCGGGTCGGCCGTAACGCCGTCCAGAGCGGACCCTATGGCCCTCTGGGAAATTCCCTGGCTCGCCGCCTCGCGCTTGAAGTCCGCGAGCCACGTATTGAAGTCGCCGCCGCACGAAGCAGCGAGGGACGGAGCGGCGAACGCGATGCAAAGCATCGCGCTGCCGATCACACGGAACAAGCTTCGGGTAGATTTCATGATTGGCCTTGGGGGCGCCCATCTTCGGGTAAGCGCACCACGACTTTTGCCAAAATCAGGGCCAGATGTCACGTGCGCCATTTTGCAAATCGGCGCCAAACTCCCCAGCCCTTGCAACCCTTGCGGCGGCTGTTTACCGATAAGCCGCATGCCGCTGATGACAAGGAGGAACCCTCATGCGCGCGCATTCTCTCGCACTTACGTTTCTCGCCACCGTGATGGCTTCGAGCGCCTTCGCCCAGCAGGCCACGTCGCCTCAGACGCAAACCTTCATGAACAACAAAGAGATCATGGGCCTGGTCGACAAGGCGAAGGCCGACCGCAAGGGTGACGCGCCGCTGGTGGCCGAGCCGATCCTGTCGCTCGCGCCGTATCGGGCTCAGCTCGAATACCGTCCCGGTATATCGCCGGCCGCCGTCCATGAAAAAGATGCGGAGCTGATGGTTGTGCTCGAAGGGACCGGCGACATCGTGACGGGCGGTAAACTCGCCGAGGAAAAGCGCGTCAATGCAGCCAATCTGAGCGGCGCGTCGATTACGGGTGGCAACTCGCAGGCCGTCGTCAAGGGCGACATGCTCATTGTGCCGGCAAACACGCCGCACCAGGTCATCCCGAAAGGTGGCGCGCCGATCGTCCTCATGACGATGCACGTGCCGTACCCGCCGATGAATTGGCCGCCGGCCAACTGACGTGAGTATGTCTCGGCGCGCCCCGCGCGCTTGCGGTTATCGAAGAGACCTATCTCGTCCTAATCCGAGGGGGCAGCTTCGCAACGGATTTCGATCGCTCTGAACCCTTATGGGCGGGGGTCGCCGGGCCTCTCCCGGCGACCCCGCACTTTATGGCGCAGGGGACGAACAGGGATGGGACATGCCCGCCACGACTCGCGACCGGTTCCCCCAGATGCTGCAGCCGTAGCGGAAACTGTGTCGCGGCTGGGGGTCGTCGAAAACCGCGCCGCGGGTGCTCGGCTCCACTGCCGGCCTTTGTGCACAGCCAGTGCGCCGTGCCGATCACGGCGATGGCGAGCTTGCCGACCGTTGCCTTGAACGCTGCTGCAATCAGGCGTAGATGTTGCGGCGCAACATCGGCGGCCGCATGCAATGCGAGCGTCGTCAAACCAGATAGGACGGATCATGCTGAAAGGAAAAAATGCGGTCGTCACCGGATCGACCTCCGGCATCGGCCTGGCCATTGCCCGAGCCTTCGCACAGGACGGCGCGAGCGTCATGATCAACGGCTTCGGCACTCCGGGCGAGATCGAGAAGGAACGCGTCGGGATCGAAAAGGAATTCGGCGTCAAGGCGATCTATTCGGCCGCCGACATGACCAAACCGGCCGAGATCGCGGCTATGATCAAGACCGCCGAGGCAACGCTCGGGTCGGTGGACATTCTGGTCAACAATGCCGGCATTCAGCATGTGGACCCGATCGAGGAATTCCCCATCGAGAAATGGGACCAGATCATCGCCATCAATCTGTCTTCGGCGTTCCATGCGACGCGCGCTGCTGTGCCCGGCATGAAAGCCCGCAAATGGGGACGCATCATTTCGACCGCCTCGGCGCACTCGCTGGTGGCCTCCCCCTTCAAGGTCGCTTACGTGTCGGCGAAGCATGGGATTGCGGGCTTCACCAAGACCATCGCGCTTGAGCTTGCAACTTTCGGCGTCACCGTTAATTGCATCAGCCCGGGCTATGTATGGACGCCCCTTGTCGCCCAGCAGATCCCCGACACGATGAAAGCCCGCCACATGACCGAGGAGCAGGTCAAGCGCGATGTGCTGCTGGCGGCACAGCCCACCAAGGAATTCGTGACCGCCGAGCAGGTGGCGTCGCTCGCTCTTTATTTGTGCTCTGATGCGGCGGCGCAGATTACCGGCGCCAACCTCCCAATCGACGGCGGCTGGACGGCCGAGTGATGGCAGCATCCGACTCTACGTCGCCCGTCCCGACAAAGAGAATCAATCTTGCCCTGCAGGGCGGTGGCGCGCACGGGGCGTTCACCTGGGGTGTGCTCGACTATCTGCTGGAAGACGGCCGTCTGGTCATCGAGGGGCTGTCGGGGACATCTGCGGGTGCGCTCAATGCTGTGATGTGCATGGACGGCCTCGCGCGGGGCGGGCCGCAAGCCGCGAGAAAACGGCTCGCGGAGTTCTGGCGTGCAGTCAGCATCGACGGCCAGCTGCCGCTGATGCAGCGCCAGATCGTGGAGCGTTTGTTCACGTTCAAGCCGCTGGAGGGCACACCGGTCCAGGCCTGGTTCGACGCCATGTCGCGCTATTTTTCGCCCTACGACCTCAATCCGCTCAACATCAATCCGCTCAAGGACCTGGTTGAGCACTTCGTCGATTTCGATGCGCTACGCCGCCAGACCGATGTGCAGATATTCGTCTCGGCCACCAATGTCATCACCGGCCGGCTGCGCATCTTCCCGCGCGAGAAAATTTCCGCCGATGTCGTGATGGCATCGGCCGCGCTGCCGACTCTCTTCCAGGCTGTCACGGTCGATGGCGTCCCGTATTGGGATGGCGGCTACATGGGCAATCCCGCGATTTTCCCGTTCTTTCGCAACACCACGACGGAAGACGTGCTGATCATCCAGATCAACCCCGTCGAGCGCCGCGAGGTCCCGACTTCCGCGCGCGACATCATGAATCGCATCAACGAGATCAGCTTCAACTCCTCGCTGCTTGCCGAATACCGCGCCATTGAGTTCGTCGCCCGATTGATCGACCAAGGCCGACTCCAGCGCGGCATCGGTCCCGGCCAATACCGCCGCGTCAACGCCCATCGCATCGTGCTCGGCGACGGCCAAAAGGCGTATTCGGCGGATACCAAGCTTTCGACCGACTACGATTTCTTCCGCATGCTCCACAGCAACGGCCGTCGCGCCGCACGCCGCTTCCTCGACGCGCACTTCGACGATATCGGGGTGCGCAGCACGTTCGACCTGCGTGACGAGGCGCAGGCAGAATGGGCGTGACGAGGAGGGGATTTCGGTCATGTTGAAATACCTGCCATCTCTCCTGCGCCGTGACCGGGCTTTTCCCGACCACCCCCGATTATTCTTGCTTTGTGCTCTAAAATTCGGGGTCGCCGGGACAAACCCGGCGACGACACGGGTATGTGATGCGAAGCGATTGAAACCGGCTTTTGAGGAAACACGCCAATGTCGCCTCCCGTCACCCTGCAATCGGCCAGCTATCGCGACGCGCGGCTCGACATCGTGGTTGCTGACATCACGACGCTCAAGGTTGAAGCCATCGTCAACGCGGCGAACCGCTCGCTTCTTGGCGGAGGAGGTGTCGACGGCGCCATACACCGGGCGGCCGGGCCTGAGTTGCTCGCGGAATGCCGCACTCTGAACGGCTGCGACACCGGCTCCGCAAAGATCACTAAGGGCTACCGCCTGCCGGCACGCCACGTGATTCATGCGGTCGGGCCGGTGTGGAGTAGTGGTAAGGAAACAGAATGCGATCAACTTCTCGCCTCCTGCTACCGGACGGCCCTGGCGCTCGCAGCCGAGCACCAGCTCGCGTCGATCGCCTTTCCTGCCATCTCAACCGGCGTCTATGGCTTTCCGGCCGATCGCGCATCGCGCATCGCGGTTGGCGCTGTGGCGACGGGATTGGACGCGGTGAGCAGTTTGCAGCACGTCGTGTTCTGTTGCTTCAGCCGCGATGCCGCGCGCCACCACGAGGACGCTTTCCGGGCGCTCGGATTGGGGTAGAAACGAGAGTGCCGCTCCGAACGGATTGCTGGCGCGTCGTTCTTCAGCTCCCCCGGCTTGCGCGATCCGGGTGAGAGGACCTCTCCAGGGGAGAGAGGGAGCTGCACGCCACCGCAATCGTTCCATTTCATCGAAACACGCTGTAACATTGATGAATGCGGTGCTTTGTTATCGTGCTCCTCGCGCTTTTGCTACCTGGCTTGGCCCGCGCTGAGGTCGCGGATGCGGTTTTCCGCAACGGGCTCACCGCGTTCAACGAAGGGAGATATGCGCGTGCACAGGAGGCCTGGACTCCGCTTGCAAAGGCCGGCGACGCGCGGGCACAGACGGGCCTCGGGTTCATGTACTATTCCGGCCGTGGCGTGC
Organism: Xanthobacteraceae bacterium; assembly: GCA_035311445.1. GTDB lineage: Bacteria > Pseudomonadota > Alphaproteobacteria > Rhizobiales > Xanthobacteraceae > JAJPKK01. Next base: position 21,809 of record DATGCX010000107.1, read on the forward strand.
CGCGCGACAGCGTGCGGGCGGCCGAATTCTTTCGGCTTGCCGCTGAGCAGGGCGAGCCCACAGCGCAGCTGTTTCTTGCGCTGATGCACTTCAAATCGGATGGCGTGCCGATGAACGCGCCGCTCGCCATGATGTGGGCCGAACTCGCCATGGCGGGCGGTCAGACTGAGGCCTTCCAATGGCGCGGCATCATCATGCAATCGATGACCGAAGCCGAGCGCGAGGAGGCGTGGCGCCTGCTGGCGCGCTGGCGGGAAACTCATCGGAAGTGAGGGGCGGAGCGCGGGATGCGGACGGCGGGCGTCCCGCCCGCTCTTTTACGTAACGGACTGCGGGCACCCCGCATCCCCCCGCCGTGCCTCCCGCCTGCAGGCGAGGGCTGCAGAGAGGGGTAGCGCGCGGGACGCCCGCGGTCCGGAATTGCCGACCTCCTCCTATCGTGCTTAAATTCGGTTCAATCGAAAAAACCACAACCGGCTTCCGTGGCGTGGTCGCGATCGTGCCCCGGATTCAAGTCTCACAGGGAGGGCTCATGGACCACTACATCCCGCCGGATGCCCGCATCCTCGATGCGGATGCAGACTACAAGGCGCTGGCCGCGCAGGACCCCGTCTGGGTGCCGCCACCGCCGCAGCCCCGCAATCTCCGCGCGAGCCGCCGCGAATTCATCAAGGGGGTGATCGCCTCCGGCACGGCCGTGTCGGCGGTCTCCTATACGATGGGCGGTCGCGCCGCGCATGCGCAGAACGCGGCGCCCGAACGCCTTATGGCGGTCAACGTCAACGGCCAGACGCGCCGGGTCGACGTCACCTCGAACGAGACGCTGGCGATGACGCTGCGCTACAAGCTCGGCCTGACCGGCACCAAGCTCGGCTGCGACCGCGGCGAATGCGGCGCATGCACGGTGCTGATCGACGATGTGCCGCATCATTCCTGTTCGACGCTGACGCATTCGCTGCGTGGCCGCAAGGTGACGACCATCGAGGGCCTGGAAGGGCCGAATGGCGAGTTGCACCCGATGCAGAAGGCTTTCGTCGAGGAACTGGCGCCGCAGTGTGGCTTCTGCACCCCCGGCCAGATCATGTCGGCGGTCGCCCTGCTCAAGGTGAACCCCAAGCCGACGCGCGACGAGGCCCGCTTTGCGCTCTCCGGCAATCTGTGCCGCTGCGGCGCCTACGATCATTATCTCAATGCGGTGATGCGCGCCGCCCGGGAGGCGTAACATGGCATACGACCTGATCGGCAAGAATTTTACGCCGCCGGATATCTACGGCAAGGTCACCGGCAAGGCGAAATACGCGGAGGATTTTCGCGCCGACGGCATGGTGTCCTGCCGCCTGCTGACGAGCCCGATGCCGCATGCCAAGGTGAAGAAGATCGACGCTTCGGCCGCGCTCAAGCTCAAGGGCGTGCTTGGCATCCTCACCGCCGATGACGTGCCGGCGTTTCCGCCGCCCAACAATCCCATTCTCACTAACGAGCCGCTCTATGTCGGCGAGCCGATCCTCGCGGTCGCGGCCGAGACGGAACAGCTCGCTCAGGACGCGATCGACCTCATTAAGATCGATTACGAGCCGCTGCCGTTCGTGGTCGACCCGCTCGACAGCCTGCATCCTGCTGGCCCCACCGCGAGGGTCGACGGGAATGTCGCCAACCCCAGGGTCAAGTTCCAGACCATCAAATGGACGGCACGCGATTTCGCCCTCGCGGGCGACGGCAAGCTGCCGATGGGCAAGCCTGCCGAGGAATGGATCTATGGAGACCTCGAAGCGGGCTTCAAGGAAGCCAAGCTCGTCCTCGACGAGAGCTTCGTCATCGGCGCCCAAGGGCACCATTGCATGGAGCCGCGTTCTGCCATGGCCTACTGGCAGAACGGCAAGGTCTTCGTGTTTGGCTCCTCCCAGAGCCAGACCGCCGTGGTGCCCGGCCTCGCGCGCTATTGCGGGGTAGAGCCCAAAGACCTCGTCTACACGGCCGAGTACTGCGGCGGCGGCTTCGGCTCCAAGGGCAACGCCTATCCGCAGATGGCGATCCCGGCACACATGTCGCGCAAGATCAACCGTCCCGTCATGATGCGGGTGAGCCGACATGAGGAATACGGGATAGGTCAGGGCCGCGCCGGATTCCAGGGCCGGATCAAGGCCGGCTTCCGCGCCGATGGCCGGATAACGGCTTTGGACGCGTTCGTAGTGGCCGAAAACGGCGCCAACATCGGCTTCTGGGATTTCGAGAACTTCGGCCACACGCTGTCGGTCGTCTACCAGCCGCTGGCGATGCGCTGGCAGGGCGTTCCGGTCCTCACCAATACGCCGTTCCGCGGACCGCAACGCGGCCCCGGCGAGAACCAGACTGCGCTGGCCATGGAGCCGATCCTCGACAAGGCCGCCCGGCAGCTCGGTCTCGATCGCGTTGCGATCCGGCTGATCAATGCTCCCGACAATGACGCCAAGCACGGCGCCAAACGCGAGTCCGTGAGCAGCGCATATCTCAAGGAGGCTCTGGAGAAGGGCGCGGCGCGCTTCAAATGGGAAGACAAGGTGAAACTTTCCGGCCAGCGTCGCGGCTCCAAGGTGATCGGCGTCGCCGTCGGCTCGGCATTCCACCAAGCCGGTTTCAACGGCTTCGACGGTCTGGTGCGGATCACGCCGGATGGGAAAATTCACCTCCATACCGGCGTTGGCAATCTCGGCACTTACTCCTACGCCGCGACCTCGCGCGTTGCTGCCGAGGTGCTCAAGTGCAAATGGGAGAACTGCATCATCGAGCGCGGCGACAGCCGCAGGCATCTGCCGTGGAATTCGCCGCAGGTCGGCAGCAACACCAGCTACACCCAGTCGCGCACCAACTATGTGGCGGCCACGGATGCCAAGGAGAAGCTGCTGCAGATCGCGGCCAAGGATCTGGGCGGCCAGCCTGACGACTACGACATCGCGGACGAGAAGGTCTTTCTCAAGTCCGATCCGTCGAAGTCGCTCACCTACGCCGCCGCGGCGCAGCGCGCGATCGATCTCGGCGGTGCCTTCAGCGGCAAGGAGGCGCCGGGTGATCTCAATCCGATCACGCAGGCTTCCGTCGCGGGCCTCGCCGGGACCGGGCTGATCGGTGTCGCCAAGGACAAGCTTAAATTCGACGCCATGCCGCCGGCGCTCGCGGCCGGCTTCATCATGATCGAGCTCGATGTCGAAACCGGCCGGTGGACGATCCTCGAGTATCTCGGCGTCGCTGATTGCGGCACCGTGATCCATCCCATGGGGCTCGCCAATCAGGTCAAGGGCGGTGCCGTGATGGGCTTCGGCCTCGCCGCCACCGAACGCTATGTGCTCGATCCGCAGATCGGACTTCCGGCCAATACCGGATTCCTGGGCCAAAAGCCCATGAGCTATCTCGACGTGCCCTCGGAAATGCACTGGGACGCCGTCGACAAGGCCGACCCGAGCTCACCTCTGGGCTCGCGCGGGATCGGCGAGCCGCTGGAGGGCTGCGCCGCTGCGGCGCTCGTTTGCGCCATCGCCGATGCCATGGGCGGGCACTACTTCAATCGCACGCCGGTGGTGCCGGACATGATCGTGAACGCCATCGCCAAGCGCCCGCAGTCGTACAAGGCGCTTGCCGCCAACACGCAGTGAGGGGGATGCAGCCATGATCCGGGACATGATGCCGAATTTCGAGCTGCTGCAGCCAACCAAGCTCGCGGACGCTCTCTCGCTGCTCGATCGCCGCGGCAAGGACATCTGGAAGATGGCCGGCGGCAACGACAGCCTCGACTGGTTCAAGGACCGCGTAAAGCGGCCCAAGGTCGTGATGGACCTCGGCGGCATCGCGGAGCTCAGGGGTATCCGCGAAACCGCCGATGGGGTCGAAATCGGCGCTCTCACGACATTGTCGGAGATCGCCAACAACAAAGTGATCCGCGAAAAATTCAAAGTGCTAGCCGATGCGGCCGGCAGGGTGGCAAGCCCGCAGATCAGGAACGCGTCCTCGATCGGCGGCAACGTCTCCCAGGACGCCCGCTGTTGGTACTACCGCTCGGGCCTGCCCTGCTATCGCGCGGGCGGCAACACCTGTTTCGCCGATACGCCGGGTGGCATGAACCGCGAGCACGCGATCTTCGACGCCGCCCGTTGCATTGCGGTCAGCCCGTCGGACACCGCGCCGGCGTTGGTGGTGCTCGAGGTGAAGATGGTGATCAAGACTGCCAAGAGCGAGCGGGTGGTCGATGCTGAGAAGTTCTTCATCGGTCCGGCGACCGACATTACCCATATGACGGTGGTGAAACCGGAAGAGCTGCTGGTGGCTCTGCGCATCCCCAACAAGTGGTCCGGCGCCAAGTTCTATTTCGAGAAAGTCGCCGATCGTAATACCTGGGACTTCGCCCTGGTCAACGTCGCCTCAGCCCTGAAGGTGACGAACGGCACCATTGATACGGCCCGGGTGGTCTGCGGTGGGGTGGCCTGCACGCCGCGCTACATCAAGGTGGTCGAGGATGTAGTGAAAGGCGGCAAGCAGGACGAGGAGACCGCGGAACTGGCGGGCAAAACCGCGACCCACGGCGCGCGGCCGGTGACCTATAACCAGTTCAAGATTCCAATGATGGAAAATCTGGTGAAGCGGGCGATCCGGGACGCGGTGTGAGGCGTATTTCGAGGAAGTAGGATCGTCGCGGGAAGGCGCATGGGGTCCCTCGCCTGCTCGCTGTGATGAGGCGCGCGCTCGATACGTAGCAAGGGGCCGGCAAAAGCCGGCCCCTTGCGTTTGCGCCCCCCAGCGGGCGGTGGGAGTGGCCTGACCGGCATAGTGCCAGCAAAATGTTAACAGTTGGTGGATGGACCGCGTGGGAAGGGCGCCGGCGCGTTGCGCCCGCGCGGCTCTGCGGGCATCTGGCCGAGCCTTGGCAGGCCGCATGGCCCAGGCGATCAGCATGCAGGAAGTGGTGGGTATTCCGGACGCAATGCCGCTGGCTCCTTGCGCGCCAGAAACGTCATCCTGGTGGTGAGATGCCCGAGATTGCCTGGCTCCCGAGTCACCGTGAACCCGGCGGCCGCAAGTTTGCTTGCCATTTCCTGTTCGCTGTAGCGGGTGAGCCCGACCGTCGTGCGCAGCCGCCGGTAATCGGAAAACAGCGTGCGGATCAGCCCGAGGATAGCGGCGCCAAGAAAACCATCCCGCCAGCCGAATCGCAGCAAGGCCCACGAGTCCGAAACCGCCGACACGCGGGGCGGCACGACATCGCCGACCACCAGCAAGCCGTTTGGCTGGAGCAAACGGTGGAACATGGCTGCCGTATGCTCAAACTCTTGATGGGTCAGGTACTGCGAAACCGAATGCAGGATCACCATGTCGAAAGATTGGGGCAGCATGTTTGCCACCCGTTCCGTAGACACAACCACGATCTTCGGATTTCCCTTAAACCGCTCGATCAGCCGGCCGCGAACGGCAGGCCCGGCCTCGGCCAGAGTGAGCCCTCCGGCCGCCGAGGCCACACGGCCAGCATGCGCCGCCTCGCCACAGCCATAGTCCAGCACGGCGGCGGACCGAGTCGGGACGTAGCTCACAATCGCGTCGGCGAGACGCGCATAGTGTACGTCACGGTGGCGGGCATTCACATATATTGAATGATTGGAATCATAATACGCAACCCAGTCTTTCATCGTCGTGTTCCGTCCCCAACGCTCAGACATTTTCGGCGTCGTTCCGCAGGCCGAGCGAACCCGCCCGGAGTCCATTACCACGAGCTTGGGGTCACGGATTCCTGGCTTCCGCGAGGCCTGTCTGCGGGCCTGGCCAGCAACTGCACCCGATGACGGTACCCCTGAATGACCGCAGGAAATGTTAGAGGCAGCACGATAGCGGCTCGATTGTTGTGGCGCGGGATAACACGGCCGACGTGACTCACTGAAGCTGGATCAGGGGCTTTGACTCAGGAGCGGCCAGGATGAAAAAGAACCGCCCCAGCTTGCCGGGTTTGCCAAGATAGCGATTTATTGTCGAGTAGTTGATGAATTGAGCATTGGACTTACCGGCTGCCAGGTGTTTCGCGGCTTCGACGCAATTCTCGTCGTCGGCATTGCAGACCGCGGCCCAGCCGTCACTGGCAAGCCGCTGCGGCGTGATCCAGGGCGCCGCGGCGCCAATCTCGAACCCCGGCATCGAATCGGGATGATCGGGACTGTAGAACGTCGCGGCGGATGCGAGGTAGGGGTTGCCCATCACGACCCGGAGCGGCAATCCGGTCGCAAGGTGCCAGGCGTTCGTCATCTCGGCACTGATCAATCGGTAGTATTCGCGGCCTTCCTTGGTCCCGTCGATGTGTTTGTGCCATGCGAGCCACGGGGCCGCCGCCAGGGACGCGATCGTGATTATCACGACGAGCGCCGCAATGCGGATTGCCGCGACCCGCGTAAGATCGGCCGCTTTCGGCCGGAGCAAGATGATCGGTAGCAGGAACCAAGCCGACATCGTCCACAAGGGCGTCAGCACCGCGCCGATGAAAGGGGCCACGACCGCCGGCAGCACTAGCGGCGTCGCAAGGAGGACGACCAGCATCCGCCCATCCGGATCCGGCGGCCAGAAGGTTTCTTGCAAGGTGGTCCGATCCGGATGCACGGCGATCCAATAGACCGCGAGCAGGATGCCCACGTAGGCGACGGCTTCGACGAGGTAGACGGCATCCTTCCACAGCACTGGCGCGAGCGGTGCGCCCGCATGCACACCGATTGCAAAGGCAAAGGTCGGAAATCCTGTGGCAAACAGCCATTGGACGTGGGGCGCCAGAACGGCTCCGCCGACCACTGCGGACAGCCACGGGGAGAAAGATCGCAAATAGGTCCAGCGCGCGGGGTGCGCCAGCACGGCCAAGACAAATCCTGTGATGAGAAAAATCGAATAGTACTTGCCCAACATCGCAAGCGCCGCAGCCGCTCCAGCGGCCGCCGACCACCCGAGGCCGCGTGTCTCGAAGGCGCGCAGGAAGCAGTAGGTCGCGATCGGCCAGGTCGACAGCAGGGTCTGGTTGGCGCCGAAGCGTTGGCCGATGAATTGATAGAACGGCGTCAACAGGAGGAGCAGCAGCACCGCAATCCGTTTGTCGTCGTCGAGGTACCGTCGTGCGATCCTGTAGGTAGCATAGAGCCCGACCGCCGTGTTGACCGTCGCCAGCAGGTGAAACGCCCAGTCGGTAGAGGGGAACAACGAAAACCACCCAGCCACCATAAGCCCGGCGAGTGGCGGGTGCTTGTCGTACCCAGCGGCCGGATGTAGACCCCAGGCATAGGCCTCGAGCAGGTCTGGGTGGAGACCGACCGAAGCCGAGGAAATAGTTTCAAAAGCCGTGTAGAGAAGCACAAACCACAGCAGAAAGAACCGGGTCGCAAGTCCGCTCGGCGCGTGATCGAGCCAAGTTCCAAATGCCGATCCGAGCCGTCCGTTCTCTGGCTTGAGGTAGGTCGGCACGCTCATGACGCGGCGTCTTGGTTAGTGTTTCGTTTCCGATGTTCGATTGTGATTGCCCGCGAAAGCACGCAATCCAGTAACCACGTGACTTCACTTGGGGCTCGGCCTCTTCCCATTGGTCGTGAGGGGGTCACCGGGCGCCCTGCATTCGCGGGGCATGACACTGAAACTGAATGAACCGTCGATGTCAAAGCTCCGGGTACGAAGGGAAGGGCCGCGACCTTGAGTACAGCGATCATCACCGCCGCCGCTATTATGTCGGCCGGTTGGCGCGCATCAACCCAACGAAACGCTCGAACAGATAGTGGCTGTCGCGGGGGCCCGGTGAGGCTTCCGGATGGTATTGAACTGAGAACACCGGCGCGCCTTTGAGGGCGAGGCCGCAGTTCGATCCGTCGAACAGCGACACATGGGTTTCCTCCACGTGATCGGGCAGGCTCGCACGGTCGACCGCAAAGCCGTGGTTCATCGACGTGATCTCGACCTTTCCGGTGGTCAGGTCCTTGACCGGATGATTGGCGCCGTGATGACCCTGATGCATCTTCATGGTCCTGCCCCCGACCGCAATGCCCAGCATCTGGTGGCCGAGGCAGATGCCGAAGGTGGGCATACCGGCATCGATTAAGGCCCGGATCACCGGTACAGCGTATTCGCCTGTCGCGGCCGGATCGCCGGGGCCATTGGAAAGGAACACGCCGTCCGGCTTGAGGCCGAAAATGTCGTCCGCGGGGGTCGTGGCAGGTACGATCGTCACCTTGCAGCCGACGCCGGCGAGCAGACGCAGAATATTGCGCTTGATGCCGTAATCAATAGCGACCACATTGAATTCGGGCGCCTCCTGGCGGCCATGCCCGACATTCCACCGCCACTGTGTTTCGTCCCAGGTAAAGCGCTGGCCGCAGGTCACCATCGGGACGAGGTCCATGCCGACTAGGCCAGGCCAGGCGCGTGCCTCCGCCTTCAATGCGTCGAGATCGAACCTGCCATCAGCAGAATGAGCGATCACGGCGTTGGGCATTCCCTTGGAGCGAATGAGGCTGGTCAGGGCCCTGGTATCGATGCCGGCTAGCCCAATGATGCCGCGCGCCTTGAGCCAAAGGTTGAGATGGCGATGCGCGCGGTAGTTGGATGGGCTGGTGATGCCCGCATGCAGGATCACGCCGCGCGCGCCCGGCGTCGCGGCGAGATTGACGGTTTCGATGTCTTCTTCGTTGGTGCCCACATTGCCGATATGCGGGAATGTGAAGGTGATGATCTGGCCCGAATAGGACGGGTCGGTGAGTATTTCCTGGTAGCCGGTCATTGCGGTATTGAAGCAGACTTCGCCCACCGCATGTCCGGTTGCGCCGAAACCGATGCCTTCTATCGCGGTACCGTCCGCCAGCACCAGAAGGGCGGTTGGTGCCGGCTCGGTCCAGGCGGAATCGTCGTATTGGCTGGTCATTTGCGATGGTTAGATAATGGCTGTCTGCCGCAGGGTCAAAAGGAATGCGACAATGGAGACAATTCTCACGCTGGTCGACGGGAGGTCACCGTGATTCGCGATGACATCAACAACGCGCTGAAGCAAGCCATGAAGGCGAAAGACGACCGCCGGGTCTCGACCCTGCGCCTTGTCAATTCGGCGCTCAAGAATGCCGATATCGATGCACGCGGACAGGGCAAGGCGCCGCTCGCGGATGATGAAGTTCTGGGTCTCTTGCAGAAAATGATCAAGCAGCGCCGCGAGTCGATCGACCTCTACGAGAAAGGCGGGCGGGCAGAGCTTGCGCAGCAGGAACGCGACGAGATTGCCATCATCGCGGCCTATTTGCCCAAACAGATGTCCGAGGACGAGGTCAAGTTCGCCATTGCCCAGGCCATACAGGAGACCGGCGCCGTAGGAATGAGGGACATGGGCAAGGTGATCGGCGCGCTGAAGGGCAAGTACGCCGGCAAGATGGATTTCGCCAAGGCGTCGGCGCTGGTGAAGGGGGCGTTGTCGGGGTAAGCAAACGTAGCCGGATTGAGCGCAGCGAAATCCGGGACCGCATTATCGATGTCGCAACGCTGGCCCCGGTTGCGCTGACGCTCAACCCGGACTACGGGTGCCATGAAGGCGCACGCGGCGCGTTTCGTTTCCGTATGGAGCGCCGGCTTCAAGCGCTCCTCTGTTGTTTCTTCACAGCATCGAACCACGGACAAACCCCGGCCATCACCTCGTAGTTGCCCGGCAACA
>DATGCX010000108.1:0-3741 GCA_035311445.1 Xanthobacteraceae bacterium
CTATCCCCATCGACGTGACGAGCCTGCGAGACACGCAGGTACTCTACCACGACCTCTTCACCAACGGCGTCGTTTATCTTGATGTCGGTTTCGATCTGCACACGTTGCCGGCCGAACTTCTCCCCTACGTGCCGCTGTTCAGCCGTGCCCTTCTCGAGACGGGCGTCGGCGATGACGATTTCGTCCGGGTGTCGCAGCGAATTGGACGTTCCACCGGCGGCATCAGGCCGCAACGCTGGACGTCGACCGTGATGGGTAGCTCAGCCGCCACCGCGTGGCTCAATCTGCGCGGCAAGGCGCTGCCCGAGCAGACCGGCGAATTACTGGCTATCCTGCGGGACATTCTCGCTCGCGCCCGCCTCGACAACCGCGAGCGATTTGAGCAACTGGTGCTGGAAGAAAAGGCCGCGCTGGAATCCCGGATCGTTCCAGCCGGCTCGAGTTACGTGGACCGGCGACTGCGCGCCAATTTCCACGAGGCCGACTGGGCCGATGAGCAGATGGGCGGGGTCAGCTACCTGTTCTTCCTGCGCAAGCTTGCCGACGAAATGGAAACCGGTTGGAATGGCGTGCTGACGAGGCTGGAGCGCATTCGCGCCACGCTGTTCAACCGTGCCGCCATGCTGTGCAACGTCACGGCAGAAGCAGCCCACTGGGCGCGGCTCCAGCCGGAGCTCGCGGATTTCCTCGGCGGGTTGCCCCACACGACCGTCAAGGTCGAGCCGTGGCGGCTTGCGGACAGCCCGCGATCAGAAGGCCTCGTGATGCCCACCAAGGTCAATTATGTGGGCAAGGGCGCGGATCTCTACCGCGAGGGCGTCAAGCGGAGCGGCGCCCACTTGGTAACGCGCGCTTATCTGCGCACGAGCTGGCTATGGGACAAGGTCCGGGTGCAAGGGGGCGCTTATGGGGGCCAATGCATGTTCAACCGCTATTCGGGCGACTTCACCTTCGTGTCGTACCGCGATCCCAACCTGCTCGCTACCCTCGATATCTATGACCGCACGGCGGAGTTCCTCAGAGGCAGCGATCTCGGGGAGGCGGAACTGACTCGCAACATCATCGGTACTATCGGAGAAGTCGATACCTACCGGCTTCCCGATGCCAAGGGCTTCGCGTCTATGCAGCGCTACCTGATCGGCGATACAGACGCGACGCGCCAGCGCATGCGCGAGGAGATCCTGTCCACCACCGCAGCCGACATCCACAATTTCGGCGACGCCATGGCGCAGGTCGCTGCGAAAGGCCGCGTGGTCGTGCTCGGCTCCGAGCAAGCCATCGAGGCGGCGAACGCGGAGAGGCCGGGGTTGTTGAGCGTGTCGCGGGTGATGTGAGGGTCTATGCGCCGTTGTCGATTGGCCTCACCTCTTACGTCCCAGTATCGGCACGCCCAGTTTTTTTCCGGCGGCGCCCAGCGCCTTGTCGACCGAGGCAAGCGGTAAGTCGCGACGTTGCGCCAGTTCAAGATAGGCTGCGTCGTAGACCGTAAGGCCGAACCGATCGGCAAGACGCAACATCGCGGTCCACACATACGTATCAGTTTCCGGGTCAACCGTGATCGGGAGTAGGCCAAGATGGCGGACAGCGCGGTCGCGAAAATCCCTGTCGATGCGCTTGCGGCGGATCGCCATCTGAAACCCGTTGGCGACCTCCATGCGCCACAGCGACGGCACTACTGCGCCGGTCGCTGCTACTTGGTCCAGAACGGCGTCACTGGCGGGCGTACGCTCATCGTCAAAATACCAGGACAGCGTCACCGACGCATCGAGAACGAGGCTCACAGCCGGCCTTCACCTATCAAGTCCTTGACCTTCAAGCCGCCGAGCTTGACACCCCTGCTCATCGCGCGGATGGCCGCGGCAGCATTCCGGGCCTGTTCGGGATCGACGGCGGGGTGCGGCGGTACAAGCCGTGCCACGACCCGGCCACGCCGGGTGATGACAACTTCCTCGCCAGCCTCCACCCAGTCGAGCAACTGGCCCAGCTTGTTCTTGGCCTCGAAAGCTCCGATTTCGCGCACAGCGCGCCTCCACTGATTCGATCTAGCTTACTGGCTAGCTTATCACTGCGGACGAACACGCACAAGAAAACGTGGCGGCAGAAAACCTGGCAACCCCCGCGATTACGATTTCAGATTAGACTTATTCTAAATGTACCTTTAAAGTCACGCAAAACGATGCGCTCAAGACGGGAGGACATGATGATCGCGCACGAGACAATAACAGGTTTGGGCCGACAGCTTCGTCGTATCTGCTTCGGTCTTTTCGCCGCGCTGATAGTACTCGGCCAGAGCGGCCAAACCGGCGCTGCGGAGACCGCAAAATCGGGCGAGCGCTTCGACATCACCAGTGTCAAGGCTGTCCGGCCGGCTCTGGTGGACACCATCGCGGCGCTGCAAAAGCGCGATATCGCGGGCGCAAAGGAGGCATTCGGAACTTACGACTCCTTGTGGAACGGCGTCGAGATGTACGTCAACGTCCGCAGCAAGGATATGTATGACGGTCTGGAGCACGTCCTGCAGGCCCGGATCGAGAAGGCACTCAACGCCCCCAATCCGGATGTAGCGGCGATTCTGACTGACGCACAGGCGATGCTCGTCAAATACGACGAAGCCATCGACATGGTGGCGAAGGCGCCGCCGCTCAATCCGCTGTGGGACGATATTGCCCGTCTGCGCATCGTCCGGGCTCACCTGCGCGAAGTGGTGCCGGCCCTCAAGGCTGGGAATTTCGAGAAGGCGCGGAAGTCCTTTGCGGCTTTCGACAACACCTGGGACAGCATCGAGGACATGGTCAAGGCGCGCTCCGCCGACGACTATGTGGCGATCGAGAAAGGCATGATCGAGATCGAGAAGGCGCTGATGCCCGAAAAGCCCGATGTCGAACAAGCGACCGGGTTGGTCAATGGCGTGATGGCGAAATACAACGCCACCGTGACCGCGTTGATCACAGAGGCGCGAAGCCGCCCCTAGGATGTATTCCGATGAAATCGCAGTAACTTCTTTACCTCTCCCCGCTTGTGGGGGAGAGGTCGGATCGCGCGCTTGTGCGATCCGGGTGAGGGGGCCTCTCCCCAAGCTCAGACTCGTGGAGGGACCCCCTCACCCCAACCCTCTCCCCGCAAGCGGGGAGAGGGAGTAGTCAATCGAAAACGCGCACTAGCGGAGGCCCGATGGACGCGCAACCACAGCAAGCGGGCGCTGATAAGGTCGGGGCCGATCGCATCGAGCTGCTTCGCCGCTGGATTCTCGGCGTGCTCTTGCTCGGCCTCCTGGGGACAGTGACAGAACTCGTACTCCTGGAGCATTACGAGCAGCCGTTGCAATTCGTGCCCCTGGTCCTGATCGTCGCTGCGGTCGCGGTGTTGATATGGGAATTCAGGCGGCGCGATGCCGCGAGTCGTCGCGCGGTTCTGATCGTGATGGCGATGTTCGTGCTGGCGGGCTTCGTCGGCTTCGTGGCGCATTTTTATGGCTCGGCGGAGTACCAGCTCGAGCTCAATCCGGAGATGAGCAATTGGGAGCTCTTGGAGAAAGTCCTGCGCGCCAAGGCGCCGCCCCTGCTCGCCCCCGGCATGATGCTGCAGCTGGGCCTGCTTGGCCTTGCCTATATGTTCTCGGATTCCCGCTATCGAAGGAGTGAAATGAAATGACATTGCACAGGCCGGCCGGCCGCCTTTTTGGAATGCTCGCCGTAGTTTTAGCGGTGCTGGTCGCGCTGGGATCGCCCGCCGGCGCGCAGG
>DATGCX010000109.1:0-4144 GCA_035311445.1 Xanthobacteraceae bacterium
TGACCTTGTTGACCCTGCTGCCGTTGCGGGGCCTGACCTTGGGTCTGGTCACGTTGCTGGCGCTGCGGCTGCGCCTGCTGGTCTTGCTGCCGCTGGCCCTGGCCCGTGGTCTGATCGCGCTGCTGTTGTCCCTGGCTACGCTGCTCGGAGTGACCCTGCTTGCCACGATCCTGCTGCACCCCCTGATCATGCTGACTCTGGGGCGTTTGGCCCGTGGTCTCGCCCTTCTGCCCGCGCTGCGATTGGCCCTGCTTCTGGTCTTGCGTGCGTTGCTGCGATGGCCCTTGCATGTCATGCCCGCGCTGAGTCTCGCTGCCCGGAGCGGACTGTGATTGTTGCGCAGCACCGCCGCGTTGCTCTCCTCCGCCTTGCTTGTTTTGGGCTGACGCCAAGGCCACTCCCGCCAATAGCGCAGCCGCACTGATCAAAAGCCTGTTCCTCATTCGAACGGTTCCTCTCGTTGTTCCCCGCGCGCCGAACGCTTGGCCTGTGGTAGAACCAAGAAGCTATCGTGTGGTTCCTCACGCTGTGTGGGAGTGACCGCATAAGCACGGCCAGGGGAACTTTCACGCCGGGCTTTAATGGTGTTTGCTTTGCTCTGGCGCGAGGTTGAGTGCACCCGCCCCTGTGCGTCCGGGACATCGAGACCGTCTTGGGACTGGCATGCGGGGACGCGCTGGCGGAGCCGAAGGACGGCTGGCTTTACACCGCTGCCACGCTCGCGACCTTCTTTCGTCCTCGACGCTCCGGAATGGGGAGATCCCGCGCGCTCGTAAACGTGCGCACCACGAGCCGCTCGACTCGGCCGCGGATTTCGATCTCGTGGCGGGGGGCATCTCCGAGATCGATGCCTGCGCGCAGCGCCACCGCTTCGGAGATCACGAGCTCGCAGGCATAGGTCTTGGTGAGGGCTTCGATGCGGCTCGCGGTGTTGACGGAGTCGCCGACCGCGGTGATCGAGACTGCGGTGCCGTAACCCATTTCGCCCACGATGGCGGGGCCGGTATGGATGCCGATGCCGATCCGCAGCGGCTCGGGTATGTCGTGGATCAGCGCGCGATTGAGGGTCTCCATGCGCTCGGCCATGTCCTTGGCCGCCGCGAGCGCCTCACGGCAGCCCGCCTCGACGCCGCTGTCGAGCCCAAACAGCGCCATCACCCCATCGCCGATGAACTTGTCGATGCGCCCGCCCGCTGCCTCCACCGCATGGCCGGTCTCGGCAAAGTATCGATTGAGGAGGAATACCAAGTCGTAGGGCAGCTTCTTTTCGGAGAGCTGGGTGAAGGACCTGAGATCGCCAAACAGGATCACGATCTCGCGCTCGGCGCCGTGGAGATAGCCCGGACGGCTGAATCCGTCCCGGGCCTGGGCGCTCGCCGGCAGCAGCGGCGTCACGCGCAGATCGCCGTGCGGGCGCAGTTGACAGGCGAGCCGCACGTCCGGCGCTGCGCCCACGCGGTGCAACACCTTCACCTCTTCGGCCGCGGGCGGCAGGATCGCCTCCTTCGCTCCGTCGACCTTGATGCGGCAGGTGGAGCAGCGCCCGCGGCCGCCGCACACGGAGGCATGGGGAATGCCGGCCATCCGGCTCGCCTCCAAGACCGACACGCCGCGCACGATCTGCACCACGCGGCCGTTCGGATAGGTCAGCCGGACGATGCCACGCCGGCGCTGCCAGTACCAACGCGCCATCCGCGCTGCCAGAACGGCAAGGAGCGCCGCCACGAAGGCGTAACGCACCCACACCACCAGCTGATCGATGATCGCGGCGTCGGCCGGTGCTGCGGGCGCATGGTCCTGCGCCTGCTGGGCGACCCAGGCCGGATCCTCGGCCATCGCCATGACCTGCCGGCCGCCCTCGAGAGCGCCAAGAATCGCCAAGGTCGGTATCAAGAGCGCGAACGCGTAGAGGATCGGCTGCCAGCGTGGATACCACGGCTTCAGGCGCAGCCAGAACCACAGTCCGATCATGGCGTGGACCCAGGCGATCACCAGCACCGCGAACTGAAGCCCGCCACGCAGAGGATTGGTCACGAAATACGTGTGCAGCACGTGCGAGTAATAGCCGACATTGGCGCCATAGAAGGTGTCGGCGACGCGCGTCTGGAGGACGTGATCCGTGAGGAAAAACGGAATCGAGAAGCCGAGCACGAGCTGGGTTGCTTCGGCGGGCGGCATCTTGAGCGAGCGGCGTAGCCAGAGCGCCCAGAGCGCCAAGCTGTAGTGGGTCGCGAACGCGCCGTAGAGGAGGACGCTGCCGAGGGGAGATGCCCAATACTGGTAGATGTGCTCGAGCGCGAAATCCATGACCTGGACCGAGACGAGGCCCAGGCTGTGGTTGACGAAATGGGTCGTCACGTATGCCAACATGACGAGTCCCGAAGCCAACCGCAGTCGTCGGATCATGCCTTCCACCCGCGCCCGTCGTCACACGCGTTCGCGACTTACATCATGACCTGCGGATGCGAAGTATAAAAGCTCTGTTTCCGGAATGCATGCGCGCTGTCACCGCCCCCGCCGACACGGCGGGCGCTCAATGATATTGCAGTGCCCCTTAATCGAATGCGCGGGGCGTACAATGCTTGCGATCTACCGTTCGCATTGGATTTCAAACTGCTCCCCGAACGATGTCGGCCAATGGGTAGTCCGGCCCCATAGCACCTCGGTAGCGGATTGAGTTGTGGGTGCGCGCTTGCTTCAGTACGCTTCCACTGGGCTCGACCAGATGGCGCCGGCGCGATGGTTGGTGGTTGCGCTAAAGAAACAATGATCAACGCGTCCCGCAACAGGTGTCGGTCACGATATGCCCAACGGTGGAGGATGAATGGCAGATGACATCACGATGCAACGGCTCGACCAACGAATTGAGTGGTACGATCGCCATGCAGCCTATAACCAACGGGCATATAAGGTGCTCAAGCTCATCGTGATCGTCGCCGCGGCGTTGATCCCTTTTCTATCTGGCACCGAGGGTTTCAAGCCGCCGTGGCTTGTGGGCGCGCTCGGTGTTGTCATCGCAGTTGCCGAAGGCATTCAGCAGCTGAATCAACACCACGTCAACTGGACCAGCTACCGCTCGACTTGCGAGGCGCTCAAATACGAGAAGTATCTATATCTCGCCAAGGCCGCCCCCTACGCCGGAGCGATAGATCCCCACGCGCTGTTGGCCGAGCGCGTCGAGTCGCTCATGTCCCAGGAGACCGCCAAATGGGCAACGCTGCAGGAAAGGCTGGACAAGAAGCCGGGCGACTCCAGTTGTGCCCACAAAGATGGCTGATGCTTCGGCGTTTGTGTGTCCGCCACCCTCAACGCCTTTCCATGCGCGGCAAAGAGGATCTGCCGGATCCTAAATTACGATATAAGTCGATACGGACGAGTTCATAAACACGTCCCCGACATAGGCCCATAACCGATAGGCAAAACATGCCCGGTCGCGATTCCGAGCGGCGCGTTGATCTGGCAAAGCGCCTCGCAAGAAAAGGACCCCGCAAGCTGCTGGCCATCGATGGGGGTGGCATTCGCGGTGTGCTGTCGCTCCAAATCCTTGGCCGGATCGAGGAGATTCTTGTCAAGGAGAGCAAGAGGCCAGATTACCGGCTCGCTGATTACTTTGATTACGTGGCAGGCACGAGCACCGGTGGCATCATCGCCGCGGGCATTGCCCTGGGCATGTCGGTTGCGGAAATCTTGGATTTTTACGTGAGGAACGGCGCCGCCATGTTCGACAAGGCCAGCATCACGCAGCGGCTGCGCTACGAATACAACAGCGAGCCGCTCGCGAAACAGCTAAAGAGCGTATTCGGCGAGGATACGACGCTCGGAGCAAAAGAGCTCGAATGCCTGCTGCTTCTGGTGATGCGAAACGCGACGACCGATTCGCCCTGGCCGCTTTCCAACAATCCGTTCGCCAAGTATAACGACCCGGCGCACCCCGCATGCAACACGAAACTACCGCTGTGGCAGCTTGTTCGGGCGAGCACGGCTGCGCCGACGTATTTTCCGCCGGAAGTCATCATGTGTGGCGGCAAACCGTTCATCTTTGTCGACGGCGGCGTGACCATGTACAACAATCCAACATTTCAGATGTTTCTGATGGCGACGGTGGATCGCTACTGGATCAACGCGCCGCCGGAAAACCGCGGCT
>DATGCX010000110.1:0-2290 GCA_035311445.1 Xanthobacteraceae bacterium
TTAAACCCACACTGCCGCAACAAACCAAGCCTATCCTCTCGAAAGTGTTCGGCCAGTCGTCCTTTCGCCATAGTTAGCAAGCTATTTACTCTGGGGATTAGATTGGGGACGGTTTGGTGACCGTGGGGCATCGGGGTACACGCTGCATTTTTGGTTGATGTTGCGACGCTTGTAGCGACGCGGTTGTGCCTTTTTCCGGATTCGCTCCGAAGTGCGCGCCTCCCACAATTCCATGCCGTCTGACGCAAGGGTGGGGACCGTAACGCATGACATTAAGGGGTTCAGTCATGGTGGTCACCGCCGCGCTTGTGGTGGCGGGCGGGGCCTCCTGCCTGTCGTTGCTCAACAATAACGTCGACTCGCCGGACACGATGAGCGGGGGTCAATCCGTCTTCTACAAGACGGAGTCCGCGTCCGAATTGAAATCCAATAAGTGGGAAACCGGCGAAACGGCGTTTGCGGCGACCGACGATTCGAGCGTGCTGACGATCGATCACGCGCCTCGAGAGACCGATTCATTCCCGATGCACCGCTCGGGCCAGAGACTCGCCTTCGTAACTGAGCAAGATTCAGCGCTCGATCAAAATCGGCTTGAGAATGCTCTGCATGCGCAGCAAATCCGAGCGCAAAGTTTGCCGGCCAAGGAACCACTGACCAAACTGGTTGAATTCGAGGCCGCACCATTTCCGTATGACGGCGGACGCGGCTCCTATCACGACCGCCGGGTTCTGTTGCACATCCCCAAGGATTTCAATGCGCGTCGGCCCGGCGTCATGGTGCTGTTCTTCCACGGCCACCGAGCCACGCTTGAGCGTGACGTTCGCGACCGGCAGCAAGTGCCGGCCCAGATCTCGGCTTCGGGCATGAACGCGGTTCTGGTCGCGCCGCAGTTCGCGGTTGACGCCGCCGACTCGAGCGTCGGCCGCTTTTCGCAGCCAGGAGCCGTGGCCCGCTTCGTTGCGGAAGCAGCGGACAAGTTGGCGCGGCTGCACGGCGATCCGCTCATTGCCAAGACCTTCGCGAACATGCCGATCATCATTGTCGGCTACAGCGGCGGCTTTTTGCCCACCGCCTACTCCTTGTCTATTGGTGGCCTCGCCAAAAATCGCGTGCGCGGCGTAGTTCTGCTCGACGGCGTCTATGGCCAGCTCGACAAATTCGCGACATGGATTGAAAATAATCGGTCGTCTTTCTTCGTTAGCTCGTACACGCATCTGACGAAGCGCCACAACGACGAGCTCGAGCACATGCTTACCGAGCATGATGTGGCGTTCAGCCGGGAGCTCAAGCCGGATCTCGGACGGGGCGGCGTTGCCTTCGTCTCAGCCGACGTGCCGCATCGCGATTACGTCACTCACGCCTGGGTCGACTACCCGATCAAGGACATCGTCAGCAGACTGGGCGACTATCAGCTGCCGACTGCCCCGAACGCGGTTGTGCAATACGACGCGAGCGCGCGGAAGTAGCCTGGTCGCCTCGTTCGCAGTCGTGAGACATTGGCTGCTCAAATTTGCTGTGATGCACAACGTGGCATTCCCTGGAGTTCATCAGAGCGGTGTTGCGTCGGCTTGGCGCACGCATGCCGTCGCGATGGTGCCGCAAATCGGCGGTATCGGAAGACCGGGCAAGGGGGCTGGCGTGGGCTGGTTGTGGGATGAAATGACCGACATCTCGCGGACGCTTCGGCCTATGTGACGAAGGGAACACTCGTCATGGCCGGCATCGTGCTCGCTGTCATCGCCGCGGTTGCGCTGGCCGGCTGTGCCAACTCAGAAGCCGCCAAGCGGGCAGCGGCCCAAGCTGCCTTTCAAGCAGAGATCAAGGCCGACGACGCCGAGTGCCAGAGCTACGGTGCCAAGCCCGACAGCGATGCCTATGTGCAATGTCGGCTGGCCATCGACGTGCGGAAAGGCAATGCGGAGGCGGCTGCCGAAGCCGCACAGCACCAGACGCGTACTCGACCATGATGGCAGCCGACCATGGAATGATGGACCAGGACGAACGTCGCTATTTCCCACGCTCGCGGCGCACCGCATCGGCAGAGTTGCCGACCCTGCGGTGCATGAGCCCGAAAGTGGCACGAACGCGACCAACCGACACGTCCATTCTAACGACCGCTTTCTCGACGCGCGGCCACATTCGTCGACAAGATTCTTAAAGGCACCAAGCCATCCGACATTCCGGTCGAGCGTGCTACCAAGTTCGAGACTATTGTCAATCTCAAAACCGCCAGAGCGCTCGGGATCGATATGCCAACCTCGCTGCTGCTGCGTGCCGACGAGGTGATCGA
>DATGCX010000111.1:0-3485 GCA_035311445.1 Xanthobacteraceae bacterium
TGGGGCCATCAATCTTGTTTGGCTGAAGAACGCACACACCATTGACCACATGGTCCGCCACCACGTGGCTGATCTGCAAGCTGCCGCTTCCCAGATCACAACTGGCATGTCGCAGAAGCCGCGGCAGAATTGAGCCTTGGCGCCGGCTCAAAGCGTGGCATATCAGCAACCTGCACACGGACTTTGGTGCAATGCACGAGTCCGTAGTTGGCACATGATTGCCATCTTCGGCGACGCAGCAAGGCTCGTCCGTAGTTGAGGGAGCAGCAGCCCAGAAAGCAGCCCTTTTAAGACGCCGTAACCGACATTCCTCGCTTCACTTTGTGCCCGCGCGTTCGCGCAGCCATAGGCTTTCCCTTTCGCGGCCTCGCGCGTTCAATCCGCGCGCGATCCAAATCAGCTCGTCCCGTTGGAGTGCGGCACTCTCGATCTCCGGCCACGCCGCTTCCGTGCCGCGTGCAAGTGCTGCCCGGAACAGGCGGCGAGCCGGGGCCTCGTGGGGTATGAAATCGAGCCAAACCAGAGAGGGGCGTTCCCCTGAGGAAAAATGAGCGACGATCTCGGGCATGATGGATAGCCCCGATGCGCCGTTCGTAAAGATGACGAACGCGCTTCGATCCTGCAGCGAACCAATCGTGAAGGCGGTGAACGGCCCATTGGCCCCCCAGTGAAAGAACGTGCCAGCACCAGGCTCCAGCCCCCAGCCCAACCCCCAGGCAACTCCGGTGGTGGCGACCTCGGGGCTCAGCCCAAGGCTTTCGATGCCACGGTGCTTGACTTGAATGCGTGGCGCTAGCGCAAGTTGCGTTGTTGCGGGACGCAGACGTGTTCCCTCCAGCGCGCCGATCAGGAAGCGTGCATAATCGACCGCACAGGTCTGAAGTGACCATGCCGCGTTGGCCTCTCCAGGCTTATTGCCCAGCGCCGGTGTGCCGAAGACATCGTGACCGTAGGCTCGATTGGCCTCGAAGCGCCTTTCCCAGACGAAACTTGAGCGTGTCATCCCCAGCGGTTCGAACACCAGCTTTTGCGCGAGCCCCTCGAGCGGCTCGCCAGTGACCGCCTCGACGACTCTTTGAAGGTAGAGAAAGCCCTCTCCGGAGTAGCTGAAGCGCTCGCCGGGAGAGAAGTATGTCCTCAGGGGATGCTCGAGGCTGCGCCAGTTCGGTAGGCCAGAGCTGTGGCTAAGTGCATGAGCGACTGAGATCGAAGATGCACGGGGATCATTGGCAATATAGCCCGCAAGCTGGTCCACCAGCAGAGTATCCAACGTCAATTGCCCCTGATCGACCAGCTGCAAGACGACCTGGGCGAAGATCGGTTTACTCAGTGATGCCGCGTCGAACACGGTGTTCTCGTCACCGAAAGCGGGCTCCGACTGTGTCGCACACCACAGCTCACGACCTCAGCGATACGACCGCCGCGAATAATTGCCAACGAGGCGCCCGGCACGAGCGCTTCGTTCATCAGTTGAGGCAGGCCAGCATCCCAAAATGACATGATCTACCTCGCTTGCCCTGCGCGAGCATCATGCTCTTACCCTAGCAGAGCCGTCTGCCAGGCACTTCCGTAAGTGGCATGACCCAGACGCTCACGCTGATGCAGCAAAGCTCTTCCGGAATCTAGCGGTGACCTGCCGCGCCGGGAGGGTCCTTGCGATGCGCTCGCGGCGGCTGGAAGTCACCCGGAGCGGTCTGCGATATTGACACAGGCACTGTCATCAGTTGTCCCTATGCAGATACGGTCCCGACACCCGGCTACTCCAGACCTGCATGCAGGAGTGTGCCGCAGGCCCTCTGTTGGCCGAGCCCGGCGCCGCCAGCCTCACGCGTTGCTCTTGCCCTTCCGTACACCCGCTCGTGTCAGGCTCCGCATCCCGACCAGCGCGGCGGCGAGGCCAGCCGTCGCGCCGATCGTGAGCGCCCAGCGTGGTCCGAACACGTCGGCGATATGGCCGACCACGGGGGAGCCGAACGGAGCGCCGCCGAGGAAGGCGGCGACGCGAAGCGCCGTCACGCGGCCCCGCACGGCGGCGTCGGTCGAAGTCTGCATGAAGGTATTGCTCGCATTGAGCACGGTCATCGCCGAGGCCCCCATCGGGACTAGCGCGACGGCGAACAGCCAGTAGGTCGGGGCCATCGCGCAGAGCGCGCAGGAGAGCGCGAACAGCGTCGCGCCGATGATGATCGTCTTCAGAGTTGGGGCGGCGCGGGAGGCGTTGAGCAGCGAGCCGCCGACGGCCCCAACCGCCATTATCGACATGAGGATGCCGTAGCCGGCCGCTTCGGCGCCGAACGCGCGCACGGCCATCGTCGAAATGTAGATCGACGAATTCATTCCGAACGAGCCAAAGAGAAACAGGATGACGAGCACCGCGATCAAGTCCGGACGCCCTCGAACGTAACGCAGACCCTCAACGAAGCCGCCCATCCTCCCCGTCGTTCGGGCGATCGGATGCAGCTCGGCGGTGCGCACCAACACGAGCGCAATGATCGGGGCGAGGTAGGACATGCCATTGATCAGGAACGCCCAGCCCGTGCCGACGGCGGCGATGATGAGCCCTCCCACCGCCGGCCCGATCATCCGCGCGGCATTGAAGGACGTGGAGTTCAACGCCACCGCGTTGTGCAGATCTCTTTCGCCCACGAGCTCCCATGCGAATGTCTGGCGCACCGGCGCATCGAATGCCGCCGCCGTGCCAGACAGAAAGGCGAACACATAGACATGCCAGAGCTGGACTGCGCCGGTGACTGTGAGCAGGCCGAGCGCGAGCGCGAGTGCGCCGAGGACCGTCTGCGTTGCCATCAACAGCCTCCGCTGGTCGAACCTGTCGGCTGCCGAGCCGGTCCAGGGCAGGAAGAGCAGCTGCGGACCGAACTGCAGAGCCATCGCGACGCCGACGGTCGAAGCATCGTGGTTGGTGAGTTCGGTGAAAACCAGCCAGTCCTGCGCTGTGCGCTGCACCCAAGTGCCGATATTGGACACGAGCGCGCCGGCGGCCCAAAGTCGGTAATTGTGGAGGTTCAGAGATCGGAAGGTGTCGCCGAGCAAGTTCGAGTCGCTCCGATAGTGCCTCCGACGATGCGCCGTGCGGTTGCCAAAGCTTCGCCGGAATATACCGTCACGGCATGGCAGCGGAAGGATGTGCAATGACGCGCCTGGGCATAACGTGTGCGGTAGTCGGCCTGATGCGGGCCTGGGCAAGCATGACGGCACGGCAGAGCGGCGGCAGCGTTCGAGGCTTTCGGGATAGAAGGGCTCGTCGGCACCAGTCGTCTTGGGCACGTCGAGCGTGCGGGTGCCGGGTCGCGCTTGTCGGTCACGTCATGACCGCTTCTGGCACTGACCGACCGTTCGCGGCGCTGCAGCGATTCGGTCTGCTTTGTGAGGGTCTTCTGCCGTGTATACCACGTCGTCGGCAGGCGAACTCTTGACCCAGAGCTGCCGTCGAGCCTTCATGTTTGTGAAGCGAAGGCACCGCCACC
>DATGCX010000112.1:0-2470 GCA_035311445.1 Xanthobacteraceae bacterium
GCTCAGTGCTGCTCGCGCGGAAACGCCCGTTGAGCGGGGTGGCTATCTCGTCAACGCCGTCATGGCCTGCGACGGCTGCCACACGCCGCGGCCGCCGGGCGGCGCATTCGACATGTCAAAGCGGTTTTCCGGTGGGTCGCAAACCTGGGACACTCCGCAATATCTAGTTAAGGGCAGCAATATCTCGCCCGATCCGGAGACCGGCATCGGCAAGTGGAGCGCGGACGATTTCAAGCGGGCCTTGACGGAAGGCGTGCGCCCGAGCGCGGTGGCGCTGGCGCCCCAAATGCCGTTCGTCTTTTACAAAGTTCTGACGCCACGCGACCTGGACGCGGTGACTACTTACGTGCGCTCGGTCACACCGGTACGCAACGAGGTTCAGCCGCCCGTCTATCGAGCGCCGAGCCATGGCGAACTGATTCCCGGCGCGGAAAAACCTATGAGCGAGGAGGAACTGCGCGAGCCGGGTCTCAAGCGCGGCTTCTATCTCGCAACCATTGCCCATTGCATGGAATGTCATGCGCGGCGCCCCGATGGTACGCAGGATTATGTGAACTCATGGGGGCAGGGCGGATACGAATTCAAGGATGTTTGGGGCGTTGCGAAGGTCTCCAACATCACCTCGCATCCAACTAAAGGCATCGGCGGCTGGACCGATTCCGAGATCAAGCAGGCACTTGTCAAAGGAGTCGGCCGCGACGGCCGCACCTTCAAACCGCCGATGGCGCGCCACATCTACTTCAGCAAAATGACTGAGGACGATCTCAACTCGCTGGTCGTGTGGCTGCGCACGCTGCCGCCGCTGGAATAAATAAGGCTGTCGGCAGCAACGATGCAGCCGGGCATCACAACCCGGCATTTCCTGCAGCGGTGTGGTATGGTGCCATTCCTCGAACTAAGCAGCACATGAGACGCCGCGAATTCATCACGCTGCTGGGCGGTGCGGCGGCGTGGCCGCTCGCGGCGCGCGCGCAGCAGGCACTAGTGCCAGTGGTCGGGTTCCTCGACCCCACATCGTCTGACGCGGAGGCGGAGCGATTGCGCGCATTTCGCCAGGGCCTCAAAGACAGCGGCTATGTCGATGGCGAGAACGTGGCGATCGAATACCGCTGGGCTGAGAACCAAGCCGAGCGGCTGCCTGCGCTGGCGGCCGAGTTGGTTCGCAGACAGGTCGCCGTGATCGCGACGCGGTCAGCCGGCGTATTCGCGGCTAAGGCGGCGACCTCGACGATACCCATCGTCTTCATGCTCTCTGAAGACCCGGTCAGGCTGGATCTTGTCAAAAGCCTCGCCCGGCCGGGTGGTAATTTGACGGGGGTGAATTTCTTTTCGACCGAACTGGCCGCAAAGCGGCTGGAGCTCCTACGCGAGTTGGTGCCCGGAGCAGCGCGTGATCGGCGCGCGGCATCTTACATCGACCGCATTCTCAAGGGAGCGAAACCCGCTGACCTGCCGGTGCAGGTGCCGACGAAATATGAGTTGGTCATCAACCTCAAGACCGCTAAGGCGCTTGGCCTCGAAGTGCCACCGACGCTGCTCGCGCGCGCCGACGAGGTGATCGAATGAGTTGCCATGGGCGCTGCGCACCCGAATGAATGAAACTAAGGATGCTGGCCCTTGATTCCAAAGAGTTTTCGGATCGAGTTTCTAGGTAGCCGGCGCGAGTTCATCACGCTGCTCGGCGGCGCGGCGGCCGCATGGCCGCTTGTGGCAGGGCCGCAACAATCTCTGTCTGACTTCGTTTCCGCGATGGAGGCCGCAGGCATGCTTGTCCGCGTCACCGGGGAGAAGCGGGTCGACGAACTTCCCCGGTAATGGAGGAAGAGGGCTTGGCGCATCCCAGCAGGATACGACCGGGCTGGCCCTTGTGGCGTCGGAATTGAACGTGATACGGCTGGAGCTGCTCAAGGAGGTCCCGCTAGCTGATTTCCCTGTGCCTGCGCCGCGATGGCCGCCGATTGGTTTGCTCTTCAACTTTGACTGGGCGTATTGCAGTAGAGCGCCGTCACGTAGGCGGCGCTGGTCACGTTCGCCATAGCGGGCCTGTTCGATGATGTGCTTCGCGAGTGTGTCACGTACTGCTTCCGATCCACGATCTGAGTCGAATGTAATGCCACTCGCGAGGAGCGACCGCCAAGCGCCGTCGAACGCGGCGACCAGGATTCGCACGTCGCCGGGGCTAAAGACCCCGCCCGCGTACTTATCGATGGCCCTTAGCATCACGTGTCCCACCGGTAGCTGCTCTGCCTCTCATCTACGGCGTTTGTTCCTGCTCCAGATTGGAGGGAAGTTCAAACGGTACTTTCCAAATGTCTTGGGCGTACTCGCCGATGGTCCGGTCGGAGGAGAACCACGCCATTCGTGCGATGTTGAGCATGCTCGCACGCGTCCAATCGGAGGTCAACAACCACAGCCTTTCGACGCTTCTCTGCGTTGCGAAGTAGGCATCGAAATCCGCTGTCACCATGTA
>DATGCX010000113.1:0-23163 GCA_035311445.1 Xanthobacteraceae bacterium
GCGGTACGCAGTTTGTCCGCTCACGCGCCGGGGAATTATTCCCGATCCGTCAATACCGCCCGGCATGGCGGCTTGATTTCGCGGCCCGGGCATATGGCGGTGGCGGCGGCGGCCCGTATGGATTGGTGTAGCAATAGCCGCCGATGCCGCGCACCGTCTCCATGCACTGCTCCCAGCTGCTGAACGCGCATGAGTGAGAGGGGGCGTCCCGGTTATCGTACCGGGAGCACCAGGGCCAGTAAGGTGCTGCTTCCGTGGAGCGGGGCTGGATCAGCATGATGGTTGCCAGCGCCAGTATGGCCAAGATCGTTTTTGCCAGCATCAGTTCCTCCTGTTGTGTCAGTGTGTTTCTTGGTGCGCGTGCGTTCCAGTCGATCGCTTCAGCCGATCTGATGGGATTGGGGCGTCGACAAAGTCATAACGCTGGGGGCCGCACAAGTCGCATCCTCCTGCATCGCCCGCTGTAGGGGCGACCCTTGTGGTCGCCCCATTCGTCGCATCCCGGCAACAGGGCGACCACAAGGGTCGCCCCTGCATCATCCTTTCGTCAGCACGAGTCCATTGTTGTCGCTTTCACAACGATCCGATCACTTCAGATTGGCTGAAGCGAGCGACTGGAGCGACTGGGCAGCTTAAACCTCTCCCTTTCCCGCGGTCGTGGCCGGGTTTGCCGACCGACATCTGCCCTGGTCGGTGCGTTGTGAGCACCAAGCCGAGCGGCGCACTGCGAAACTTCAACCAATATACATCCTACGCGCGAAGATATGAAGGCGCATTCCGGTACAGGGCGCCAGGCTTTGGCGTAAAGCACTGGATCGGAGAAATCGCGTCGTGACGTCGCCGTACGCCATATGATACATCGGTGTCCGTCATGAGCAGTGAAGCGAAAGCGCCAGCCCCCGTACCGGGCCGCAGTTGCGGCGCGTGCTCGCTATGCTGCAAGCTCGCGCAGGTCGACGAACTCGATAAGCCCGCCGGCGTGTGGTGCCGGCATTGCGCGCCGGGGCGCGGCGGATGCACCATCTACGAGACGCGACCGCCCGTGTGCCGCAACTGGTTCTGCGCCTGGATCCTGGACGCCAGGCTGGGGCCGGAGTGGTATCCGCTGACGTGCAAGATGATCCTGTACTTCGAGAACGCCGGAAGCCGACTGTGCGTTCGCGTCGAGCCAGGCCACCCGAACGCCTGGCGGCGGGAGCCCTATTACGGTCAGCTCAAACAATGGTCGCGCGTGGCCGTCGAAGCCCGGCAGCAAATCGTCGTGTATGTCAACAAGCGCGTGATCGTGATTTTGCCCGACAAGGATGTCGACTTCGGTGAGGTGGAGCTTGGTGAACAGATCTGGGTCGGGGCGCAGGACACACCCGCGGGCCGAACTTGGCACGCTGCCAAAATTCCGGCCGATGTGCCGCCGGACCAGATCGACGCCTGGCTGATGACGCATATGGCGGGCAGGCGTGCCAATCCGGCTCTCAGCCTCTCGCTGCCGGCTTCAAGCGGCGGGATCCAATAAGCGGGACCTCTACGCGACAGTGCCCCAATAACCCGCAGCATCGCGAATCTTCCCGAGGCGCGGTGGATTCGGTCGTGTAGTAGGCCGGTTCCATCACCACCCGGAAGCTCTCAAGCTCGTCGATGACGAAGGTTCGGCTCTGGTAGGGATGGAGTTTGTGGGTCGGCTCAGCGTGAGTTGTCCATCGTTGTTCTGCACGACAACAGTTGTGAGTCCCTGGCTGAACGTGCCGGTGCAGTGCTGACGGAAGGCCGGATTCGTGCAATTGCCGGCTGGAATGCGGGTGAAGACGACGTCTTTGACGAGCGGCTCGAACGGAGCCGCCAAAAGCGGACTTCAGCCGGCCTTGCGCGTCGTGCTTTCTGGGTCGCGCGCAACGCGGCCGAGGAACTCCTCCAGCGCCGCAATACAAGCGCCATCGTGATAGACGCGGTGCTTGTTGGCCGCCATATGAGCTCTGATCTCGGCGTACCAGGCGCGGTCACGGGCAAGCCGCACGGCGATCGCCACGTAGGTGTCGATCGTGCCGGCGATCGTATCGGTCACGCCCATCATGGTCAGTATGGCTGAGGTGTGACGGCCGCGCATGAGAGGGCCGGCGACGGTCACAATGGGCAGATCGTGCACAAGGCTTTCCAATGTTGAGTTGCAGCCCGACCATCCGATGCTATCGAGAACGATGTCGCAGCAGCCCATCGCAGTGGAGAAGCTCTCGAAGTCGAGACGCGGCAGCAGCGTGCAGTAGTCGCTGGCAGACAAATCATGCACCGCAAACACACGCTCGAGCCGTTCGAGAAAGAGGTCGGTGATGCGCTCGGCGTCTTGATGGCAGATGAAGATGAATTGGCAGTCGCCGAGCTCGCGGGCAATCCGGGGAAAGACGGCGTCGTGTTGCGGCAGGTACTTGAACAGAGACTGGCCACACCAGAAGCGCGTCCCGCTCGGCGGCAACCCAAGCTGCAGTCCAAGCTCTCGACGATCGATCGACCGGACGGATGTCGTCAGCGGCTCGTAGTAAATCGAAAGGTTTGGCAACCGCACCAAGCATTCGGTGTAGTGATGCTGACCGTCGGGTGGCTCCATCAGGTCGCTGCTAAGAAAGTAGTCGAGGGTCGGAAATCCACTGGTTTCGGGATGGCCCCAGGAGGTGCATTGCACTCGTGCCAACCGCTGGGCGGCGAGCTGGACCGAGATGTTGTCCATGCCGACTTCCGGATAAATCAGGACGTGGGGCGCATCGGCGATGATCGTCCGGCGCCACGCCTCAACCGACGGGCGGCCGCGCACGAAGCGCTCGCATAACCCTTCGGCCAATTTCGTTTCGGTGTCCACGTACGCGCCCGTGTCGTAGCCGAATACGCGGAAGCGACAGCGGTCGAGGCGGCTGATCCAGCCTTTGATTGGGATCTTCCAGTTGGAATGCTTGTGAAAGTAGCCGCTGACGATGCCGACCCTGACGAGTTCGCCCGGTTGGGCTGGCGGCGCTAACGGGGCAGGCGGATAGCGCGCCGCCATGATATTGCAAATCGTGGCTCCATAGATGGCCTGCAAGTCACGATCGTTCCGGCCCTGATACGCGAGAAAAAACGGCTGGTGGGCTCCGACCACGCCCGCAAATGCAGCAGGCGCTTGCTCGACGTCGAGGCGCAATGCATCGAGACGTTGCGCGTACTCCTGCCGCCGACACGCGATCTCCCGCTCGTCCATGTAGAGTATGCTCAGCGCTGACATGCAGCGGCCGAACTTGACCTTGGCGTCATCTGGACGAACGGCGAGGGCCTCGGCGTAGCACGCGGCCGCTTCGTCGCCGCGGTTCATCTGACTAAGCACGACGCCTCGATAGTACAGCGCGTCAGCGTCCTGCTGCTTTACGGCAAGCGACCTGTCAAGAGTCGCGAGCGTCTCCACATGACGATTAAGCCGAAGCAAGGCGCCGATGCGTGCCATAAACGCGTCGATGTCGTTCTGGTCGAGTTCAAGTAGCCGATCGTAGAGATTGAGTGCCGCCTCAAAGCGACGCATGTCAAAGAGCAGGTTACCGTAGTTCAAGAGCGTATTGGCGTGACGCGGGTTTGCGACCAGCGCTTTCTCGTAGCTCGCAAGTGCTTCGGCGTCGCGATCGAGCGATCGCAGGGTCGCGCCGCGATTGCTAAGGGCATCGACATCGTCGGGTCGGACCGCAAGGATCCGATCATAGCTCACCAGTGCCTCCGGTCGCCGGTCGAGTTGAACCAGGACGTTGCCGCGATTTTTAAGCGCATCGAGATGGCCGGGAGCGGATGCCAGGACCCGATTGAAATCTGCCAGCGCATCCTCATAGCGTGCCAGGCGCGCAAGCAAGGTTCCGCGGTTGAACCGGGCCGCCACCAGGTCGGGGCGACGCGCAAGTACCACGCCGTACTGCTCAATCGCCTCGTCAATGCGATCGAGTTGCGCCAGGATGACTGCGCGATTGTACGCCGCCTCCACATCATTCGGAGAGAACGCCAAGATGCGGTCGCAGGTCGCGAGCGCTTCCGTCGGACGATTTAGCGTGAGCAATGCGCCGGCCAGCAGGGCGAGTGCCTCGGCCGCACGCGGCTTAAGCTCCAGTGCACGCGAAACAAGCCGATAAGCCTCGGCGGCATTGCTTTGCTGGTAGTTGGCGAGGGCAAGCAGATAGTGCGGCTCGAACCAACGAGGATCGCGTGCCAGAACGGCGCCATAAATCGTCATGGCCTCGGCTAGGCGGCCTTGTCGATGGAGCAACTTAGCCTGCTCGATTTGCCGCGTCGCGTTCTCGCGAATATTCATCGTCTTAACCCTCAACTACGGGCACTCGAAGCGAGGCAGAGAGTCGCTCTGAACGTGTCGGGGAAGCCGATGCCCGCAAAAGCGGGCGGATTTGAGTGTTGGATTTGCATTTCACGGGCGGGCGATGGTGCGGCCTATTGCTAGCATCCTATTACGGCAACGGCGATCGGTGCAATTTGCAACCATCACTGGTGAATAGTCCGGAATGGGGTCACGAGAGGCCTTTGCTGGTCGCTCAGTCAGCCCATGGCGAGTGGAACTATACGATCAGCCCGAAAGTCCTCGCCTTGCAGCAATAATTCCCGGACGGGGCCTAAGCAGGTTTTGGTGATGTAGGGGCGATCCTTGTGGTCGCCCTGTTGCGGGCGCACGCAATGGATGATCGCAAACGGGGCGACCACAAGGGTCGTCCCTATAGCGGCACGTTGGTGGAGTTCTCTGCGGAGCGACAAAAAACCCTCCGGCATTGCTGCCGGAGGGGGAAAATGGTCCGTCCAGGCCTGAGGATCAGTACAGGAAGTTGCGTTGGATGCGGAAGATCGCAGCCACGGCATCCTGATTTGACACGCTGTAGTTGTTGCCAGCCGGTTTCGCACCGTTTTGGGCCAAGGCAGCAACCGCACCGTTAAACGACGTATTGAGATGCCACCACACCACGTCAACGCCGACGTCAAGGTCAGGAACCGGGTTCCACAGGGTTCGCGATCCCACTTCGGTGAGGCTAAAATTGGGGTCGCAGGCGCCGCCAAAGGCGGCGCGGATAGTGCTGCCGCCGGCGAGACCGCCAACAGCGTTGCTGTTACAGATCATGTTCTTCGCAGCGTCGTCGTATTGCACGCCGACGATGCCACCATAAATCGACGTCCTCCACTTCGGATCCCACCGATGCTCATAGCCGGCATTGGCGGACCATACGGTCGTGAGCTCTACGTTGCTGCCATTAGTGTAGACACCCTCGACCAGCCACCCAAGTCCCAGATTCAAGCCGGGGCCAAATACCGCACTGCCTCCGATCTGCGGAGCGGCATAGCCAGCAGCCCCCTTCGAATACGCGGCCTGTGCACCGAACGAATCGCCCTGCAAGCCGAACACGTTGTTCAACACCGTGCCCGCTGTTACGGCCCAGCCGAACTTGTCGCCTGGATGGCCGCATCCCTCAACGTTGTTGTTGAGGGGACAGCCCGCCAAGCCTGGTAGGTTCGTGTAATACCCACCACTGGCGTCATGCAGCGCGGCCGACACACCCACCAAGCCCCATGCCTGGTCGAGGCGCAGATTAAAGACCGGGTCGAAGAACTCGTTGCCCTTGAAGTCGGTCGTGACCGTGTTAAGCCCAAAGGTGTTGTTATTGGCATTTACCGTAGAGCGGCTACGAGAGCTATTGCCTTCAGAGTTGTCTTCGAGCGAGAAGCTCGCCGACAGCCCGCCGCCGAACTGCCATGTGTACGCGGCGCCGACAATGCCGTTAGCCGATGTGTCGGCGTTAAATCGCTGGGCAGCGAAGGCGTAAACGCCCTGGAAATAGATGTCGAAGAACGACCGAATGCGGCCGACCGTGAAGCCGGCAAACTGAATGAAGGCGCGCGTGCTGACCAGGGCCACTGCCGCCCCCTGGGCACCGCTGCCCGCCACGGTGTCGGCGCCCTGCGTTTGCGCACCGATATCGAAGTACGAACGCAGCGTGCCATACTCGGTCTGCGTCCGTATGTCGAAGGACATCATGCCGCGATTATTAAACGTGAAGGGCGCGGTGTCGGTGCGAGTAAATCGGCCGCCCGTATCCCCTGTGAGGACATTCGAGATGCCCAGCATGAACGGGCCGTTGGTGGCGTTGTATTCCGTTTGCAACTTGACGTAGGAGCCGATCTTGATGCACGTGTCAGTGCCGGGGACGTACCAGAAACCCGCCCCATAGAGACTGCAGATCCTCACGTATTCGACCGGGGCGGCCTTTACCGGAAGATCGGCTGCCTGAGCTCCCGCTACGGCGAAAATGCCGGCCGTCGAGCCCAAAAGTACGCGTTTCACTGGTCCCATATATCCCCTCCCAATGACTGGGTGATTGCCTCAGATGTGAACTGCGGACGAACCCCACCTCAGTTTCGTAACCCGCAATTCGCAAATCCCCGCCACGGAGACCTGCGCTGATTAACTTGTATAAAGTTTGACCGCAGCCGGCAATGCGGGGCCAAGTGTTTTCATCGCGGCAATGTCTGATTTTCGGGCGGTGTTGCAAAAAAAACACGGCCGGGCCGGAGGTTAAAGCGCAAGCCCCTGCGGTTCACGCAACTGCAGCGATCTTCCAGATGTGGCCATTTCGTGGGCACAACTTGCAGTCAGCCGGACCTCGGACAGCAGGGGCGCCGGATAAGCCGATGCCGGGGCCAATTGGTGCTCCGAATTGCCGCGGAACAGTGCTGACAACCTGCAAAAGGGGCTGCACTCTGGTTTCAGCCCGCCGCGCCCGGGTGATTCCCTGGGACGATTCTGAGCAATCCGACAATGATTCCCAAGAATCCTACGCGTTGCGGCGGCCGGATGGCGAAAGCGCGATCGCGAAATTCCTCTATTAGGAGAGCCGCTGAAAGAAAAAAGAGAATATGCGGGATATACATCTATAAGTAGTGCGATGCGTGGTCTTGGTTCGCGGTCGACCGTGAGGTAACGAAAGCGGATTTTCGATCGCTTTGGACTTGCGCACGGCGGCGGTTGCCTCTCCCTGGAGAGGAGGTCGTCGGCTGGGGGCCGGCCTCTCGGCATTTGTCGTGTTGGTATCATGCCACCTCGGACGGCCTTCGGCAGTCCGACCCCTGCCCTCCGGGGAAGGGTGGCCACGTGCGATGCCCGTGCTCCATAAGCGGGAGGGCGGATGGGGGCGGCGGGCTTAGTGCGCATGTCGACGGGCTTTGCCGGGATGCGCGAAAGATTTCGGGTGCTTCAACCTGATGGGAACCACAATGGACGACATCAGCCCCATGACGATCACATTCCGCTGCCCGCCGGAACTGGAGCCGGTCTTGCCGCGGCCGCTGCCCGCGGTGCTCGGGCTGCCGGACTGGTTCAAGACGATGCCACAGAAGACCTTCAGCACGGTCCTGCAAACGGAACAGATGACGGTCAAGAAGTGCCCCCCTTTCATCGACGCCATGACCTATGGGTTTCTCATTCCGCTCATCGCGGATGTTCGTGTCGAGGGCGGAACGCTCACCTGGGACCGGGACGTTCCGGCGGGTGCGCTGACGAATTACTCACGCTCCCCGATCGACTTTCACGACAACAATCAGGTGATGGGAACGCCATTCTACGAGGAGGATCGCTTCCTCATCAAATTCGCCAATTTCTGGACCTTCGAGCTGCCGGCGGGCTATTCGCTGCTCGTCACGCATCCGTTCAATCGGCACGACCTGCCGTTCGTCACCCTGACGGGGCTGGTTGATGCGGATCGTTACCGGGACAATTTCATCAACTTCCCGGCGCACTGGCACGATACCGGCTTCAACGGCATATTGCCGAAAGGCACACCCGTGGCGCAATGCGTGCCAGTCAAGCGCGACAGCTGGGCAGCGCGCTTCGGGGTCATCGAGGGGGATGCCGTGGGCCTGCTCCAGGAATTGTCCAGGGCCGTGTCGGAGGAGACCGGCGTCTACCGGCGGCGATTTCGCGCACCGAAACGGTGAGGCGATGTGGCAGTGGTCGGGCGGGTTAGCCGAAGGCGTAACCCGCCGGCGGTCGTCGGTGCGGCGGATTACGCTGACGCTAATCCGCCCTACGCGCTCCTGAAATCGCGCTACGTCCGCCGCTTGATTCCACCGCATCTTTATCGTTCACTCGCCCCAACGAAACAACCGGCGTCGTTGCGCCGGTCGCATCACGGAGGAAACCATGGACACCATGGAACGACGCGTCTTTCTCAAGGGCGCGGGAATGGGCATGCTCGCCTTTACGGTGGGCGGCGCCGAGGTGTTGATGACGCCGCGGCAGGCGCGGGCACAAGGGGTGCCGTTCCGCCTGCTCAAGGCGCACGAGGCCGAGACCATCGAGGCGATGGGCGAGACGCTGGTGCCGGGCGCGCAACGCGCCGGTGTTGCGCATTTCGTCGATCAGCAGGTGTCGGTTTCGCCGGGCGAGGCGTTGCTCGAGGCGCGCCAGCTCAACGTCAAGCCGCCCTTCATCAACTTCTATCGTGCCGCCATTGGCGCCGTCGACAAGGCCGCCGAAGCGCGCAGCGGGCGTCGCTTCGCCGCGCTCTCCACCGCCGAGCAGCGCGATTTCGTCGATGCCATGCGGCAGAACAAGATCGACGGCTGGCAAGGCCCGGCCGGCGGCTTCGTCTATCTGGTCATGCGCAGCGATGCGGTCGACGTCGTCTACGGCACCATGGAAGGCTACGAGTCGCTGGGCGTTCCCTACATGCCGCATATCGCGCCGGAAAAGAGGTGGTGACATGGCTACGCAGGAAAAAGTCGATGTCGTCATCGTCGGCGCCGGCGCGTCGGGCTCGGTCTATGCGGCGGTGCTCGCCAAGGCGGGTAAGAAAGTCACGGTGATGGACAATGGGCCGGATTGGCAGACCTCCGACCTCATCTCGTCCGATATCTGGGGCCGCCGCGTAAAACCGGCTGGCGCCCCATTCATCCTTGAAGGCAAGCACCCGGTGAGCATGGGCGCCCAGGGCGGCTGGGGCGTGGGCGGCGCAGCGCTGCACTACTTCGCCAATTTCCCCCGCCTCCTGCCGAACGATTTCCGTATCAGGAGCGAGCACAACCGCGCTCATGACTGGCCGATTTCGTACGATGAAGTCGCGCCCTACTACGACAAGGTCGCGCAGGAAATCGGCGTATCCGGCGATGCCAAGGCAGAGGAGCTGTGGCGGCCCAAGGGCCAGCCCTATCCGATGCCGCCGATGAAGACCTTCCGCAACGGCCAGGTATGGCTCAAGGGCTTCGAGGCGAACGGCATCCGCATCGTGCCGGCCGCAGTCGGCATGAACTCGACCGAGTTCAAGGGCCGCGCCGCCTGCATCTATGATGGCTGGTGCCATGTCGGTTGCCCGATCGGGGCGCTGGCCAACCCGCTGGTCACGTTCCTCGGCGACGCCCGCAAGGCCGGCGCGGAGGTGAGGGCGTGGAGCACGGTAACGCGGGTTCTCACCGATGCCTCTGGCAACAAAGTGACCGGCGTCGAGTATCACGATCGCAACGGCGAGAAACAGGTTCAGCCTGCGAGCGTGGTGGTGCTCGCCGCATGGGCAGCGCAGAATCCGCGCCTTCTCCTCAACTCGGCGACCGACAAGCACGAGAAGGGCCTCGCCAATCGCAACGGGCTGGTCGGCAAATACCTCATGACGCACTTTGCGTCGGGCACCAACGCGATGTTCGACGCGGACGTGGAAAACCACATGGGCACGCTGGGGGCCCAGTACATGTCCTATGAGCGCTACGGCAAGACCTCCCACAAAGGCGCGTTCGGCTCGACCTTTATCGTCGCAGGTTCGTCCATCAAGCTCAGCGGCCTTGGCGGCCTTGCCAACACGCGGCCCGAACTGTTCGGCGCCGACCTGCACGCCTTCATGAAGCGCGCCATCAAGAACCTTGCCCGCATGAATGCATTCGGCGAGGAGCAGCCCAAGATCGAGAATCGCCTGGAAATGACGAGCGAGAAGGACGAGTTCGGCATGCCGCTTGGCCGCATCATCCACAGCTACGACGACAACGACGCCGCGCTGTGGAACGCCAATTTCGAGGAGGGGCTGCGGATCGCCAGAGCCACCGACGCCAAGGACGTGTGGCAGGGGCGGG
Source organism: Xanthobacteraceae bacterium (assembly GCA_035311445.1). GTDB lineage: Bacteria > Pseudomonadota > Alphaproteobacteria > Rhizobiales > Xanthobacteraceae > JAJPKK01. The sequence continues at coordinate 10,105 of DATGCX010000113.1, forward strand.
CCGCCATGCCGACCATCCATCTGATGGGCGGCACCATCATGGGCAGCGGCGCAGCGAACTCGGTGGTCGACAGCTTCGGCCAGACCCACGAGATCCCGAACCTCTACTGCGCCGGACCCGGCATTTTCGCCACCGCCGGGGCTTCCAACCCGACCTACACGATCTTTGCGCTGTCGATGCGCGGCGCGGAGCACCTGGCGAAGAATTGGGGCACAGTGGCGGGGTAGAGTGGGTTTCGCTGATGTTTCATCCGGACCGGCGGGTCCACGCCCGCGGGTGACGGTGGATCAAACTCGAGAGACGCGATACGCTCGTAGCTCGTAGTAGCTCGTAGGATGGGTTGAGCGCAGCGAAACCCATCGCGGCGGTGCCTGATCCACAGCCGCGGTGGGTTTCGCTTCCGCTCAACCCACCCTACAACACTGAACGTGTTTTACTGCCCAGGGCGAATGACGTCGACGATGCGCATGTTCGTCGGGTCGACCAGCACGACCTGGCTCTGTACCATTGTGTATTTCAGTGCCCGCGCCTCGGGCGCCTGCGACAGGGCCGCAACTGGCAAATAGTAGAGTTCGATCGAAGGCGGCACCTGGGCCCCCACCGATATGTTGAAACTATGGCCCGGCGGGGGGTTTTTGATATCACGAACCGCCGTGACGATCGCGGCTTTTTGCGCCCCGTCGAGGTGAATTTGGGCGGCGCTCGGGGTCGGCGATTGCCCGACCTGCGCCGAAACCGGGCCGATACCGCAAACGAGCGCAAACACGATTGTTCCGTAAACAAGACGGCTGTTCATGGGGGCCTCCTCCTTCTGAGACGGATTGGAGAAAACCTTTCCGCCAGTGCGGGCGTTCCCCATCGGGGGAGCAAAGGTGCGATCAAAATCGTGTTATCCTGAGGGCAGTCTGCTGCGACCAATTCGCAAGCTGCGGTGAGCCGGCCGGCTGAAATGAATCGGCGAGCAGGCTATTGAAATCTCATTACGAAATCGAAGGGCGACGTTCAGCGAATATCATAGCCGGCGAATTCCTCGGCGATGTTCGCCTGAATCGATTTTGCCTCGACAATGTCAAGGTTGCCCCCGGTGAAATTGTCGGTCTTGATCTTGGCAATGCCGCGCCCATACAGCGAGGAGGCCAATTTCGGATTGATTTGCAGCGCCGCGTCATAATCGGCAATGGCTTTGCTCAATTGCCCGGATTTCAGGTTTATCATTCCGCGGCTGTCGAACGCATCCGCATACCGCGGACGAATCTGCAGAGCCGCGTTGCAATCCCTGAGCGCGGACTCCAGATCGCCGATGACGGCGCGCGCCCAACAGCGGTTATTGAAGGCCTCGGCATCGCGCGGCCGCAGCCGGATCACCTCATTGAAATCCTTGATGGCAAGCGTGTAATTGCCGCGGACCGCGAACATCTGGCCGCGCCGGGCAACGGCTGCGCTGTCGTTGGGATTGACCGCGATCGTGCGATTGAGCTCGGCGATGGCTGGATCGACGGGCGATTCCGCAGGCGCGACATTTGCCTCGCGCGGCATTTCGGCTGCGGTGTCGCGCGCCGCGGGCTGCGGATCGGTTGGTGGTTTTATCGCCGCGAGCGCATCGGCCGCCGGATTCGCGGCCGAGGGAGGACTGGCGGGCGCCTCAGTCTTCACGGCTGAAGACGGACTGGCCTGTGCCTCGGCAGGCGTCGCGGCGCCAGCCGCCCCGGCCTCCGGTTGAGGTTTCGCGCTATCGGGCGGGACGGATGAGGCGCCCGTTTTCAGCTCATCGGAAGGCGGCGGCGTTTTGTCGGCGGCAGCTGAACTGGCCGGGCCTGCAGGCCGGGGCGCTGCGGCCGAAGTCTGCGGCGATTCGATCGGACGCGCATCAAGGGCGGCCGCCGCGAGGCGCTTGGCATTTTGCGCCTTGGCTCGTGCGGAAAGCCATTTGGACAGCGCTCCAATATCGAGCGTGCGCCTGGGTGAATCGATCGACCCCTCAAGCTTGATCGCAATTTCCGGGTGGCCATTATCTACGCCGCCGATGCCGACGGGCCCAACCAGATTGAGCCTTGCGTCGAGTGTCTGCGGGACGAGGTCGTATCGTGCGGAAATTGCCATATCGGCGCCTTCAGCGCGAAGCCTGATGCCGGTGAGGCTCGCGCGGCCGGCCGTGGCCGCGATCGAGCCGTTGCCCTGAAACGAGAGTGCACCGCCGGCGAGCGCCGCCTCCATGCGCTCCCGGATCAGCCTCCCCTCGATCGGCAAACCTTCGTCGACGCTGCGGATCACCGCCTCGAATGCGGACGGATCGAGTTGCGCAAGCTTGCCGTCCTCGATGCTGAAGGTGCCCTTGCCCTGCAGCGATCCGATGAGCGCAACCGGACTTCGCCCGCGGGCCTCGATCTCAGCTTCCAGGTTCAGCCTGCCGGATATCGGCGGGCGATTACCAGGAAACAGCGCCGCCACATCAGCCTTCGTCAGCTTGATCCGACTCCTCGCGCTGAGTTCGTCGCCATTGCGTTCGAATGCGAGGCGGCCGGAAACGCGCCCGCCCGCCATGTCGGCTTCGAGATCGTCGAGCGCAACGCCGGCTGGTCCAAAAATCAGCGCACCATGCAGATTCTGCGTGACCAGCTGTGTCGTCAACGTGGTTCGCGCGGACGCCATCGCGATCCGCCCCGTGACCTGGCCGAGAATGCCGCCCGCAAATGGATCAGCAGGCCACCCGTTGCCGCGCTTTTCCGGTACCCCAACCGCCGCCGCAATCACCGCCGGAAGATCCACAGCACCGAGTCTGATATCGCCATCGAGGCCCACCGTTGGCGACAGAGTGATCGCGAGGCGGCCCGCGATGTCGCTGCCGGCGACCGTGCCGGTCATCTGGTCGAGTGCAACGACGCCGTCCGCATAATTCAAGCGCGCCGTCAACGTGGTCGGTAGTATGCCGGTGCGCGGGACCCGCACATTGGCCTGCACAACCGAAAGCGCGAGATTCGCGGCCGCCACCTGGTTTTGAGCCGTCTGCAGCGTCCCGCTCATCGACACATCGAGGCCGCCGGCCGTGACCTGCGCTGTCGCCGGCATGGGACTGTCAAGGCGCCCGGAGGTCTTGAACTCAAGCCTGCCTGCCTGATCATCAACGCTCACCAACTTGTCGAGCCCTATTGCCTCCACCAGGGTGCGGCCGTCGCGGGCATCCATGCGACCCGCAAGGGCGATTTTGGCGGCACCGGGTTGGGTGAAAGTGGCGAGCAGCGAACCGTCGCTCGCCGCCTCGACGACCCCCTGCAAGCCAAATGCGAACGCGCCGGTGCTGCCGTCGACCTTGAAGCCGGCGCCGGCAGGCATTCCCGCCTCGCGCGCAGCCTGAGCATCGCTGCTGAGCGACCCGTGCAGCTGGGCAGGAAGCAAGCGCGAGCCGGTGCGGCGCAGTTCGGCGGCGGCCGGCGCGTAAAACTTCTCCAGCAGCGCCGCCGCGGCATCCGATGTCGGCACATCGAGATCAAGCGTAATCGCGCCGCGTGGGGCGAGCGTGCGGATATCGACGCTGCCGGCCGCCGCAACGCGCGTTCCTGCGAAATCGTCAATGGCCAGCCGTTCCACCGTCAGCGCCCGCTCATCGAACCGCAAGCGCATGTCCGTGCCCTTGGCCTCGACGCCGGCGATTGCCACCCGTCCGACATTGAGCGAGAGTGATCCTTGATGCGGCAGAGTGGGGTCGGCAGAGATGTGCTGCACAAGCGCATAAACGCGTGGGAGGTCGAGAGTGGAGGCGTGGAGCGTGCCCGATATCTGCGCGGCGCGATCCGCGGTCGGCTCGAAATAGGTGAAATTGCCTTCCAGCGCGTCGCGGTCGTATTCGGCCTTGAAGCGGTCGAATACGATGCTTTCCCCGCCCAGGCGGATATCGCCCTCCGCGCGGAACGAACCCGTGAAGCCGTCCGCGCTGCTGGCTGTAAGCCAGGAGACGAGCGCGCGCGAGTCTCTGGTTTCGATGCGACCCTGGCCCGCAAAAGGGGCGCCGCGCGCCGCCGGGTCCGGACGGCCGCGCAGCCGCAGTTGCGTTCCGCCAGGCGCACGCAATTCCAGCGAATCCAGGCTCCATACACCACCATCACCGCGCAAATTGGCGCTCACCTCTTGCAGTGGCGCATCCGCAAGGGTCACCACATCGGCCCTGATGCCAAAATTCACGCGGACCGGCGGCAGGTTCGCCGCGCCGAAATTATCGGCCATGGCACGCAGTGCGACCAGCGGTCGGCGTCGTCCCGGCCCTGGTAAACCGAGCAGGCGATCGAGATCGATCCGGGTGGCCGCGAGCGTCACGTCCAGTTCCGGCTGTGCTCCAAAGACCAGGTTGGCACGGCCGCGAAGCTGGACGGACCGCTCCTCCGATCCGTACTGAAGATTGATGCCCTCCAGGAGCACAGCCTCCCAGTTGCCGCGCATTCTCGCGCTGACGCGCCATGGCTCGTTGAAGCCTGGTGTTGCCCGTCCGGCGGTCTGCGACCATTGCAGGTTGCCAGCGAAATGCGGCATGCCGCGCTCGATCCAGACGGCGCTATCCACTTCGCCGACACCGACATGATCGACAGTATCGACGAGGAGCCGCACTTTGACGGCGCCGTCAGCGGTTGCGCGATCCGCCGCGATGCGAAACTCATAGTTCTCGCCGCCGACCGCGACGAAGCCCTCGCCCTTCGCGGGGCCGAGGAGAGAGCGAACCTCGCCATTGAATTCCAGCTTGTCGAGAACGAGCGAATGACCCGGCGCATCGGCAAGAATGATGCGCCCCTTCTCAACCGCGAAGTGCGCAATCGAGACCGCGTCCGGATCGAGGGCGAACAAGGGAGCCGGTAATTCGAGACGCTCGCCGCCGCCGAATCCGACTGAAATCTCGGGCGCTTCGAGCCCCACGTCGGATACCAGGAGCTGGCCACGCATAAGCGCGCCCAATGCCAGTTCGACTCGCAGCGCCTTGGCCCGAACTTCGGTCGGTCCGTCAGGCCGGCCCAGTGCGATATGCTGCAGCTTCAATGTTGGAGTCGGCAGCAGGCGCAAATCGATCGGACCGCCAATTCGCACATCCAATCGGGTGAGACGTGAAATCTCAGTCTCGAAGGCGCCGCGATAACGTCCCCAATCAATAAAAAGGGGCCCGACCAACGCCGTTACCAGCACCAGGATCAACGCAATCGCGGCACTGAGCAACGCCCTCTGCATTCCGCTACCTCACCGAACTCAAGCTACGGCGGACGTTGAACCGACCCGCCCCAATCAAGCACAAATTGCCGTGCGTGTCTGCCGGCGACGTGGCCAGGATGGCCCCCGATCCTGGGATGAATACCCACCGCACGGTAGGATGATGATAAGAATCAGCGCAGAAGGGATCGGAATGGTCGCTGGTCGCGCACTGGTTACTCCCCCTCCCCGCTTGCGGGGAGAGGGTCCCTGCAAGCGGGGAGAGGTGAAGGAACCATTACGTCAAGCTCACCATAACGCGCTCTACACGGAGAGCCCCGATGATGGAAACGCGTAAACTATTAAAGTGCCCCGCAGCTTTGGCGGCAGCCGTGCTGGCCGTGTCTTTCGCCGAGTGTGCTCCCGCGTCTGCGGCTGACCCGCCCACGGAAGAGCAGATCGTCAAGGCCTTGACCCCGATACGGACCCGCAGTCTCACGCTGACGCCTGCGGATGCTGGCGGCACGGTGGAAAAGAAGCTCCTCGATTCCGTAAGGAACCGTCCGGCCCATTCGCTGACGCCCAGCGAGCGCGAGCAAATCGCGGCCGCCGCCGCCGCCAAGCCGAGCATCGATATCGAGATCAACTTCGATTACCGGTCGGCCAAGATCAGCCGTTCGGCGACAGCAGTCATCAATACTCTCGGCAAGGCGCTTTCGCGTGAGGACCTCAAGGGCACAACGATCATTCTCGCGGGACACACCGACGGCAAGGGCAGCGTCCCTTACAACCAGGACCTCTCGGAAAAACGAGTCGACATAGTGAAGCGCTACCTCGTGGATCACTTCAAGCTGTCGCCGACGACCCTGGTGGCCGTCGGTTATGGCAAGACCAGGCTCAAGAACGAAAATGATCCGTTCGGTCCGGAAAACCGCCGCGTGCAGGTCGTGAACATGGAGGATAACAATTGACCAGACGGCTGGCATCAGAGCGGCGGATAGCATCTGAAATAGTCGCTCGCTTCAGCCAATCTGAAGTGATCGGATCGTCGTGGAAGCGATAACAATGGACTGGTCCGAGGGAAGGATGTAGGGGCGACCCTCATTTGCGCTAACTTACGCTGTGCTGTGCCTCTACAGCGGGCGATGTGGGAGGACGCCGCTTGTGCGGCTGCTCCAACATTAGAACTTGATCGATGCCCCACTATCGATGCCCCACTCCCATCAGCTTGGCTGAAGCGATCTCCCAGGGGCCAGCGGCATATCCGAGCGGGCTTTCTGCCGGTACAGTTCTATCGGTACACTGGAGCGCTGCCGCATTGCCATGCCAATACGCAGCAGAAGGGAGGAGACGATGACAACGAGGACCTTATGCGGGGCGTTGCTGCTCTCGTGCCTGCCGTCGCTTGCCTTGGCGCAGACGCCGACGGTCAAGATCGGGGTTCTGAACGATCAGTCAACCGTCTATTCCGACAGCCAGGGTATTGGATCCGTGATCGCGGCTCAGTTCGCGGTCGACGACTACGCCGGTACGCTCGGCCTGAAGGCGGAGGTCGTTTCGGCTGACCACCAGAACAAAGTCGATATTGGCGCGACCATTGCGCGCAACTGGTACGAGGTCCAGGGCGTCGACGCGATCATGGATCTGCCGAATTCGGCAATAGCGCTCGCCGTGAACGTGCTGGCGCGCGATCTCAACAAGGTGCTGATCGGATCGGGGGCCGGGACCGCGGAATTGACCGGCAAGTCGTGCACGCCCAACACGATTCACTGGACTTATGACACCTGGGAGCTCGGCCACGGTTTCGCCAAGGCGATCTTTGCGCGCGGCGGCAAGAAGTGGTTCTTCATCTCGGCCGACTATGCGTTCGGCAAGGACCTGGAAAGCAATGCGTCGGACGAGATCACGGCGCTGGGTGGCCAGGTACTGGGCGCAGTGCGCGCGCCGATCGGCAATGCGGATTTCTCGTCGTACCTGCTGCGCGCCCAGGCCTCGGGCGCCGATACCATCGCTTTCGCCAATGCGGGCGGCGATCTGTCCAATGCGCTCAAGCAGGCGGCCGAGTTCGGCCTTGTCGGCAAGGTGCGAATGCCGGGCTTTGTGTTCCAGATCAACAATGTCCAGGCGCTCGGCCTGAGCGCGAGCCAGGGCGTACTTGGCTTTATGCCGTTCTATTGGGACCAGAACGATGCGAGCCGCGCCTTTGCCAGGCGCTTCCAGGATAAGCATCCGCGCAAGATCATGCCGAACGACATGCAGGCCGGCGTCTACGCGGCGACCGTGCACTACCTCAAGGCCGTGGCGGCTCTCAAGGACGGCCGCGACGGAAAAGCCGTGGTGGCAAAAATGAAGGAACTGCCCACCAACGATCCCCTCTTTGGCGAAGGCACGATCCGCCCCGACGGACGGAAGATTCATGCGGTCCATCTTTATGAGACCAAGAAGCCTTCGGAATCGAAGGGCGAGTGGGATTACTTCAAGCTGATTTCCACGGTTCCGGCCGATCAGGCGTTCCGTCCTCTTGCCGAAGGCGGCTGCGCGCTTGTCAAGGGTTGAGCCGGTTTGCTTGTAGCGCGGATTGAACGGAGCGAAATCCGAGGCGGCGTTGCCGTATTGCGAGGGCGGTCCCGGATTTCGCTGCGCTCAATCCGGGCTACCGTTGCGACCGTTGCTGCCAGGGAACGTGTCAAAGCGGGGAGGATTCGGCGTGGCCAACAATGTGTCGGACGATCTCAAGGCCAGCGCGCTTGCTTATCATCGCACGCCCAGGCCCGGGAAACTCACAATCGAGGCGACCAAGCCGCTCGCGACCCAGCACGATCTCGCGCTTGCCTATACGCCGGGCGTAGCGGTTGCCTGTGAGGCGATCGCGGCCGAGCCGGCGGAAGCCGCAACACTGACGGGACGGGCGAACCTCGTCGCTGTGGTCACCAACGGCACGGCGGTGCTGGGGCTCGGCAATATCGGCCCGCTGGCCGGCAAGCCCGTGATGGAGGGCAAAGCGGTCCTGTTCAAGAAGTTTGCCGGCATTGATGTGTTCGACATCGAGATCGAGGCCAAGGACGTTGATCGTATCGTTGACGTGGTGGCGGCGCTCGAACCTACTTTCGGCGGCATCAACCTGGAGGACATCAAGGCCCCGGAATGCTTCGAGGTCGAGGCGCGGCTCCAGCAGCGCATGAAGATTCCGGTCTTCCATGATGACCAGCATGGCACCGCCATCATCGTCGCCGCCGCCGTAAAAAACGCGCTGTTTCTTACGGGCAAGAGCATCGACCAAGTCAAAATCGTGACCTCCGGTGCCGGCGCCGCAGCGCTTGCCTGCCTCAATCTCTTGGTTTCGCTGGGCGTGCAGCGCGAAAATATCTGGGTCACGGACATCGAAGGGGTCGTCTATAAGGGCCGCACGGTCCTGATGGATCGCTGGAAAAGCGTGTATGCGCAGAAGACCGACAAGCGCAAACTTGCCGACGTGATCGTTGACGCCGACGTATTTCTCGGGTTGTCGGCGCCTGGCGTGCTCAAGCCGGAGATGGCAGCCCGCATGGCGGCACGCCCGCTCATCATGGCGCTTGCCAATCCAACGCCGGAAATCATGCCCGACGAGGCGCTTAGAGCAAAGCCCGACGCGCTGATCTGCACAGGGCGCTCCGACTTCCCGAACCAGGTCAACAATGTCCTCTGTTTTCCCTACATATTTCGCGGTGCGCTCGACGTCGGCGCCACCTCGATCAATGAGGCGATGAAGATCGCGGCCGCCGATGCCATCGCGGCACTCGCGCGGGAGACGCCCTCAGAGGTCGCGGCGCGCGCCTACGGGGGGGAGGCGCCGATCTTCGGGGCAGGGTCGCTGATTCCCAACCCGTTCGATCCGCGGCTCATCCTGCGCATTGCGCCGGCGCTCGCCGAGGCGGCGATGAAGTCGGGTGTCGCCACGCGCCCGATCGCCGACATCGACCGTTACCGCGAGCGCCTCAACGCCTTCGTGTTCCGCTCCGGTTTCATCATGAAGCCACTGTTCACGAAGGCCAAGACCGATCCCAGGCGGGTGGTCTATGCCGAGGGCGAGGACGAGCGGGTGTTGCGGGCCACCCAGGTTGTGGTTGAGGAGGGGCTGGCAAAGCCCATTCTGATCGGCCGGCCCAGCGTCATCGAGGCGCGGCTCAAGCGCTTCGGGCTTGCCATCCGTCCAGACCGCGATTTTATGATCGTCAATCCGCAGGATGATCCGCGCTATCGCCAGTTCGTTGATCTCTATGTCATGGCCGCCGGCCGCAGCGGGGTGACGGTTGATGCGGCTCGCACCGTGATGCGCACCAATGCCACCGTCATCGCGACCTGCATGATCCGTGCGGGCGACGCCGATGCCGCCATCTGCGGGGTCGAGGGTGGCTACATGAGCCATCTGCGGCACATTCGTGATGTCATAGGATATGCGCCGGGAGTTGAAGATTTCGCGGCGCTGTCGCTGATCATCTCCGGCAAGGGGCACTTCTTCCTCGCCGATACCCAGGTGCGCTGCGATCCGACTGCCGAGGAGATCGCCGAAATGGCGGTGCTGGCCGCCGCCCATGTGCGCCGGTTTGGCCTGAAGCCCAAAATTGCCCTCGTATCCCATTCGAATTTCGGCAGCTTCGATTCACCATCGGCACGCAAGATGCGGCGCGCCACCGCAATGCTGAGAGATATGAAGGTCGATTTCGAGGTTGACGGCGAGATGAACGCGGACGCCGCGCTCGACCCGGTTCAGCGCGAGCGCACCTATCCGCATTCCCGTCTCAAGGGGCAGGCCAATGTGCTGATCTTCCCGAACCTTGACGCCGCCAACATTGCCTATGAGGCCATAAAGGTATTGGCCGATGCGCTGCCGGTCGGCCCGATCCTGATCGGCGCGGCGTGCCCCGTCCATGTGCTCACGCCGTCGGTCACGGCACGGGGCATCGTTAACATGACGGCCGTTGCGGCGGTCGAGGCGCAGGCGTGTTCGTCGTAGGGCGCGCAAAATCGCCTACTCCGGCGGGGCGAGTTACGCAATCATCGCCGACGATTTTGCCCACGCGGCCGGACGGCGCGGCCGGACCGCGCAGGCATTGCGGCCGTAAGGCCGAGTATGAACAAGCGGCACGGTCGCGCGCGATGCCCAGCCTACGATCGCCTCGCCGGAAATACGCCCATCCGGTCCTGAACCTCTGGGGGCACGTTGTAATCGCGCATTAAAGTTCGGCTGTTTCGCAGGCCGCAGGCTTCGCGCTGGACGACCAACATCCACAGCGCAAGGCCGGCCTCGGCCACCAACCTGCGCCGCGCCTGCTGTTCGGCTGGCCTTGCATTAGACGGCGGATGCAGGGCATCGAATTGGCGCAGCTTCGCGAGCGCCGCTTCGAGTGCCCGACCCAAACGGCCGAGCGCCGAAGCCTGCTCCTGGATGATCTCATAGCCCAGGAGGTCGGCGGGGGTTTTGAAGCGATCAAAGCGCGAGTTGCGGGGCATGGCGGTCCCAGATCTGCTTCTGCAATACTGCCATACGACCGAGGCGCGCAATGCTCGTGCTCTTGTTTAGGGGGATGCCAGTCCGGTTGGAGCCCTCGCCATCTCTCCGCGTCGCCGGGCTTGTCCCGGCCTCCCGACTGTTTTTGCTCGATGCCTTGAAAATTCGAGTCGCCGGGACAAGTCCGGCGACGACGCTGTTGTCATTGATAGCGATCGATATCCGCTTTAGCCGTTCAATAGATCAATAGACCGAGAGGTACCGCAGCGGCGACAAGACTCCGATGACGATCACGATCGCGCGCACGATCTGCCTGGCGCGGCCATCGATCGGCCGGAGGTTGACCAGATAGAGAACCAGGATGACAACGAGAAATGTGATGAGGACACTGATCAGAAGGGACATGAGACCCTCGCCGAATGAATGGCGCGAAGGCGGTTTCAGCAATGGACATTCCAAATTAGCCCGTCAGCCGGTCGTGATAACAACCCATAAAGACATTCCGGGTTCCCGGCAGCCGCGGGTTTCGACGGTTGCGGCGCCAAATCGGCGTCTGCTATAGGCTGGCGGGCTCATGGTATTCTCATGCGTCATTCCGGGTCCCGAGCCCAGCGAGGGAGCCGGGAATTCCTATCCTCGGATCGGTGGCTATGGATTCCGGGCTCGCCGCGCCCCGGAATGACACTGACCGAGAAAGAACGATAAAGCCGCAACGTCGGGAACCGTAAATCATGTCAGTCGATAGCGCGACCGTCCGGCGCATCGCGCATCTGGCGCGCATTGCGGTCAAGGAAGAGGAGATCGAGCACCTCAAGGGCGAACTCAATGCCATGCTGGCCTTCGTGGAGCAGCTATCGGGGTTGGATGTTGCGGCGGTCGAGCCGATGACGTCCGTTACCCCGATGGTCATGAAGAAACGCCCGGACGTGGTGACCGATGGCGAGATTGCGGATGATATCGTAAGCAATGCACCGGCCACCCAGGATCATTTCTTTCTGGTGCCCAAGGTGGTCGAATAGTCGAACGAGCCAGCAGATGTGCGACGAATGTGAAGAATTCCCCGTCCAGTACGTGGCCTATTTCAACAAAGCGGGCGGCAAGCTGTGGCGCCCCGCGCAGAAGGCCGCGACCCGGCCATGGGCGATCGACATTCGTCCGGCCGAGCCGGTGCCGGCCTTAGTCCGCGAAGTACGACACTTCATTTGCGATGAGCCCCAGCCCGCACAGAAAACCCTGCCGGCGCAGGAAGAGGAAGGTGTCGCCTGATGTGCCTCGCCTGTGAAATGGACGCGCTGTGGTTTGCGGAAATGGAAGCGGCGGTGCGTGCTTCTTCACCTCTCCCCGCAAGGGAGAGGTCGTCGGCGAGCGTAAGCGAGACGGCGGGTGAGGGGCTCTCGGATCATGGTAAGGGCGAGAGCCCCTCACCCACCCCTCCCCAAAGTGGAGAGGTGAAAGCTCCCTTCATCTGCGAGGAGACGCGCTCGCAATGAGCCAACTCACCTCGCTCACTCTTTCGCAGGCGCGTGATTTCCTGCGCAAGCGAGAGTTCTCCGCGGTCGAACTGACCAAGGCCCACGTGGCGGCCCTCACGGAGGCCCGCGCACTCAACGCGTTCGTGCTGGAAACGCCGGAACGGGCGCATGAGATGGCCGCGCGCGCCGATGTGGCTCTCGCCAAAGGCGAGGGCGGGTTGCTTGCTGGCGTGCCGCTCGGCGTCAAGGACATGTTCGCGACGAGGGGCGTACGCACCACCGCGTGCTCGCACATCCTCGACACCTTCGTGCCGACCTACGAATCGACGGTCACCGCCAACCTGTGGCGCCACGGCGCCGTGATGCTGGGCAAGCTCAACAACGATGAGTTCGCGATGGGCTCGTCCAACGAGAGCTCGTATTTCGGCCCGGTGATCTCGCCGTGGCGTCGCAAGGGCGCGAACACGCCGCTTGTTCCGGGCGGTTCGTCAGGCGGTTCGGCCGCGGCCGTCGCCGCGAATATCTGCCTCGGCGCCGTCGGCACCGATACCGGCGGCTCGATCCGGCAGCCCGCTGCTCTCACCGGTATCGTCGGCATCAAGCCCACCTATGGCCGCTGTTCCCGCTGGGGCATCGTGGCCTATGCGTCCTCGCTCGACCAGGCGGGCCCGTTCGCTCGCACGGTGCGCGACGCCGCCATTCTGCTGGGCTCGATGGCCGGCCACGATCCGCGGGACACCACTTCGGTCGATATCCCGGTGCCCGATTACGAGGCGGCGCTGACGCGATCCGTCAAAGGCATGAAGGTCGGCATTCCGAAGGAGTACCGGGTCGAGGGGATGCCGGGCGAGATCGGAGCGCTGTGGCGACGCGGCGCCGATTGGCTCAGGGACGCGGGCGCCGAGATCGTCGAAGTGTCGCTGCCGCACACCAAAT